>NZ_JBAURI010000896.1:0-15629 GCF_049581145.1 Bradyrhizobium sp. | reverse complement strand
GTGCAAGCGCCGCAGACGCCGTGCTCGCAGCCGACATGGGTGCCGGTGAGGCCGCAATCCTCACGCAGCATGTCGGTCAAGAGCCGGCGCGGCTCGGCAAATATGCGGTAGGTGCGGCCGTTGACGGTAAGGGCTATGGGAATCGGATCATGGCCGGTCATTGCGCGCGCTCCAGCGCTTGGTCGAGCACGTCCCGCGTCAGGCTCTCGACCAGTTCGCGACGAAAGACGACCGGCGTACGTTCGTTCTGCTCAATCTCCATGGTCGCAGCCAACGCAGCCGCCACTCGCTCCGACCAACTCACTGTCAGCGTGCTCACCAACTCCGCGGGCACCAGGTGCTCGACCCGAAGCGGCACCGGTCCGATGCCGCCGATGGCGAGGCTCAGCCGCTCGATTACCGCGCCCTCGCCGCGCGCCAGCGTCGCCGCGACCGAGACGATGGCGAAATCGCCGGCGCGCCGGTTGAACAGGCGAAAGCCCCAGCCTTCGCGGGGCTGCCGCAGCGGCAGGTGAACCGCCACCAGCAGTTCGTCGGGCCTGATCGCAGTGGTGAAGATCGAGACGAAGAAGGCTTCCGCTGTCACGGTGCGGCGCGCCGTCGCCGACCACAACTCCAGCTCGGCATCGAGCGCGAGCGCGGCCAGCGGCAGTTGCGCCGCCGGATCGGCATGAGCCAGGCTACCGCCGATCGTTCCGCGCTGGCGGATCGCGTAGTGGCCGATGGTCTCAGCAGCATGGCCGAGCAAGGGACAGTGCCGCCTCACCAGTTCATGACGGCCCAGTTGATGATGGCGCACGAGCGCGCCGATCGACAGCCTGTCGCCGTCGACTGCGACGCCAGCGAGACCGGCGATGCCGTTGATGTCGATCAGGTGCTCGGGCCGGGCGAGCCGCATGTTGAGCATCGGGGCAAGGCTTTGGCCGCCCGCGATGATCTTGGCGTCATCGCGCCAGGTCGCCAGACTGTTCAGTGCCGCCTCGAGCGATACCGGCGCTTCATAAGAGAAACGGCCGGGCTTCAAGGGGTGCTCCCCCCGGCCCGCGTCAGCCGGCTCATCGTGTCGAAAATATGCGCCTGCACGCCTGTCACCGGGCGGACCCCGGCTCGTCCGCGAGTGCATCGACACGACACGCAGCCCACTGACCGTCGCCGGTCGAGCGAGGCTCCTGCTCCTCCGCGCGGCAGCGACCGAACGCAAACGGACAGCGCATGTGGAAGCCCCACGGTCCGGAAATTGGTTTGCGGATTCTGCACTTCGAGCAACGCCATCGATCAGAACTTTATTCCTTGAGCTTAACTTAGCGACGCGACGTCGATTTATGTCTCTGCGCATCGCATTTGGCGGCGAACCGGGTCCAATTCACCTGAAAGCGACCTACACGCACCTGGTCGCCCTGCCTGGATCGATCGCATCACGCAGGCCGTCGCCGAGCAGGTTACGGCGATAACAGTGACAGACAGGAACGCGGCGGGAAAGAATACGATGTAGGGTTTGACTGCCACGGCGCCCTCCCCTCGGCCATGATGTTCCCCAGCGCGCAATGGCAAGCGGCGTGCTGCACCGGCAAAGGAGAGAATCGATTCCATGATCATCGCACTTGCACAAATACAGGTCGCCTGGATCAGCATCGGCACCAGCGTGTTGGGCAGGATGTGTCGCACAACGACCATCGGCATACGGGTGCCGGAGGCCGTAGCCGGGTCGACATAGGTTCGTTCGCGCAGCGACAACACCACGCCGCGCACAGGCCGCGACACCCGCGGAATTTTGGCAAACTATGATGGTCAGTTGCCGACGCTGCTGCGTGTCATGGCCATCAGGACTACGGCGAAAAGGATCGGCGATATAGACATCAGCCCATCCATGAACCGCATTGGGATGTCGCCCGCGGACGAAACCCGAGATGAGGCCGGTGGCAGGCCCGCGACCGTCGCCAAGGCTCCCACCGAAAGGCCCACGGTGAGTGGGACACGAGTCCGACAGAGCACACGCGGATAGATGTCGCAGCCGAGCAGGTCGCTGCCGAACCAAAAGACCGCGGACGACGGCCGCGTCCGCTCGGCGGGCGCGCCGGCGACCATCAGCCCCTCTACCGGCCAAGTTCGAGGGTCCGAAAAGCCTGGACCGAGCAACGGGATCTCGCTTATGACGGCGCTCTTCGAAAAACATGCGCCGGGTTTCTGAAAGCGGCAATGATGGCCGCGCGTCATGCACCGCGGCTTGGCCCGCATGACTGAACCAGCTTTTTCCGGGACAGTCGTCATAGGCCCGAGAAGATCGCGACGACGCCGCCGAACGATCGACGTCGGTGCGCTTGATGTGGACCGAAGCCAACAATGTCAGTTGAATCCTCAGCTTGCCGCCGTCACCATCCGCCACAACGTCTCCGTCAATACTGCGTAACCCTTGTCCAGGGCATCCGGCGCGGTGAACTCGCGCGGATTGTGGCTCAGTCCGGCCTCACTTGGAACAAAAATCAGCGAGACAGGAATGCGCCGCTGGATTGCCAATGCGTCGTGCCCAGCGACGGTCTGCAATGTCAATGCTTTCATGCCGAGATCTCCGGCGACACGATGGACCAGATCGACGCCGGCGGGGTCGAGCAGAATCGTTTCCCTATGCTCATCGGCAGCCATGCTGATCTCGACGCCGAGAGCATTGGCTTCCTTTTGGCTTCGTTCAAGGAAGCGATTGCTTGTCGCGAGCACCACCGCTTCATTGTGGTGTCGAATTTCGAACCAGACCCGTACCCGGCCAGCAATGACATTGGGCGAGTTCGGGAAAACGCTGATTCGAGCCGCCGCGGCGTGCGCCCCTGCATTGTCGTGCTCGACCTCGCTATAAAGCGCCTCGATGGCGCGTGCCGCCGCGCGTAGCGCGTCGCGACGCCTGGCCATCGGTGTCGGGCCTGTGTGCGCGACCTCGCCTTCAAACACCAGCGACATTTTCCGTGTCACCCACGCCCCCGACACGGCCGCGATATCCGCGGCCGCGCGCTCCAGCCTGTCGCCCTGTTCGACGTGCAACTCGACGTATCGGACGGGGCGGAATTCCAGCTCCGAGCTGCCGCGATAACCGATCGCATCGAGCGCCGCGCCGAGCGCAATCCCATCACCATCCCTGCACGCGTAGGCGTCCTCGAGTGCCAGGCTCCCCGCGAACACCGAGCTGCCGGTCAGGCTGGGCTGAAAGCGCGCGCCCTCTTCATTGGTCCAGTTTACCACGGCGAGATTGCGCCGCGCCTGGCCGGGGTTCGCAATCGCCCGATCGCGCAGCGCCTGGACCGCGAGCAAGCCCGCCAGCACCCCATAGGCGCCGTCGAACCGCCCGCCTGTGGGCTGGGAATCAAGATGCGAACCGACCATCACGATGTCCTGCGATGCCGGCATCAGCATCGCCACGCCGAACATGTTTCCGATCGGATCGATCCGCGGCAGGAGACCCCGTTGACTGATCTCGCGGACGAAAAGATCGCGAGCCTGCTTGTCGGCCGGCGTCCCAGTAAGCCGGCACACGCCGCCATCACCGGTCGAGCCAATCGCGGCGAAAGCGGTCATCAGATCGTGCAATTCGCTCATTCGATCGATCCTGAACCTTGCTTGCGATGCCGCCGCATGGACCACCGCCGCGGCCGGCCATTACTTCGTGGTTTCTCGGCTGGTTTTCCGCCGCACCAGGCTTGCGATCCAGTTCGAGAGTTCGGCCCAGCGCAGCCTGTCGTCGAGGATGTCGCTGCCGAGGCCGAGCCGCCAGGCTATATCGCGACGCTGACGGTCGGTACCGAGCGCCGACAGATCGGCCGCGTAGCGCTCGAGTTCGGCCAAATCGGCAAAAAAGCCCTTGATCACCAGGGCCTGGCCGTAGCGCCGGATCACCGCAGCGACATCATGCAGGTTATATTCCGGGTGATATTGCACACCCCAGAACACGCCTTGACCGACGCGAATCTCGGCAGCCTGGACATCGCTCATCGCGTTTCGCGCGGTTGCGATCGCGCCCTGCGGCAGCCGCGCGACGATATCGCCGTGAATGGCCGGCGCGTCGAACATGACGTCACGATCCGCATGCATCGGGTGCACGCGCCCGCGATCGGTCAGCGCAATCTTGCGCGCAAAGCCTACCTCCAGCCCGCTCGGGTTGGGTTCGACCTCGCCTCCCGCCGCGACGGTGGCAAGCTGCAAGCCCCAGCACGAGCCAAACATGGGGATGCCGCGCGCAAACAGCTCCCGCACAAAATCGATTTGCCGCAGCGATTCGATCTCGCGCTGATAGATGTTCAGCGACGAGCCGGTGATCGCCACGCCATCATAGGACTCCAATGCTTGCGGTGGGGCTCCGCCGGCATCGGCCGGCGCGCACATATCCACCACCGCCTCCGGAGCGATGATCCGCAGAACCTCGGCATAGCTCTCTGCGGGAGTTGCGCCGGCCGATTCCGCGATATGACGACGGCCCTCGAGGGTATTTCCCTCCGCGACCAGGAGCCGCAGCACCGCCTAGCCTCCCAGATCGCCGCGAATGGCGGCAAGCGTGAGCCGCTCGAACTCGGCCTCGCTCAATTGCCTTGGATTGGAAGCAGCGGTGGGGTCCTTCACGGCATCGGCCGCGATCGCACCTGCATCGGCTTCGTTGACGCCAAGCTCTGCCAGCGTATGCGGCACACCGAGCTTGTTGCGAAACGAAACGATCCAGGCGAGCACCGCGTCGAAATCGCGCACCGGCAAATCGAGGGCCCGGGCGATATCGGGAATTTTGTCGACGATCTCGGCTTTGTTGCAGACAAGGACGTAAGGAAAGATCACGGCGTTGGTCAGGCCATGATGGGTGTCATAGCGCGCTCCGACGGGATGGGAGACCGAGTGGATTGCTCCGAGACCTTTTTGAAAGGCAGTCGCGCCCATCGAGGCCGCCGCGAACATATAAGCGCGCGCCTTGAGATCGCGACCATTCTCGACCGCGCGCGGCAGATATTCATCGATGATCCTCATCCCCTCGAGCGCCACCCCGTCAGCGAGCGGATGAAACGCTTTCACGCAATAGGCCTCGAAGCAATGGGCCAGCGCGTCCATGCCGGTCGCCATGGTCAGGAACGGCGGCAGCCCGACGGCCAGTTCAGGATCTTCAATGGCGACTTTCGGCATCATCAAGGGATGAAAGATGATCTTCTTCTCATGGGTCTCCTCGCGCGTGATCACTCCGGCGCGGCCGACCTCGGAGCCTGTGCCCGCGGTGGTGGGCACGGCGATGATCGGGGCCACACCATCCGTGTTGGCTCGCGTCCACCAGTCGCCGATGTCCTCGAAATCCCACACCGGCCGGGACTGCGCCACCATGAAGGCGACGCATTTGCCGACATCGAGCGCCGACCCGCCGCCAATCGCAACAACGCCGTCGTGGCCACCCGCCTTGAACGCAGCGATGCCGGCGCGAAGATTCGACTCGGTCGGATTGGCCTGCACGTCGGAGAACACGCTGATCGGAATTCCTGCGTCTTGCACGCGCCTCGCGAGGCTCGCTATGAGATCGGTGGGCGCAAGGCCCCTGTCGGTCACCAACAGCGGCCGCGCGATGCCGTGCGCACGGCATGCATCGGGAAGCTCCGCGATACGACCGGGACCGGTGAGGACTCGGGTCGGGAAATTCCAGGCGCCCGTGATCTGAATTGTCATATCTCGCTTCCATACCAAGGTGAATTGATCTGCGGCCGGTTCAAGACGAGAGCGGCTCAGATGATCTCAAAATAGCGCGCAAGCTCCCAGTCGGTGATCGCCTTGCGGAATTCCCGCTCTTCCCAGTGCCGGGTCATCGCATAATGATCGACGAAGACATCGCCGAACAGATCGCGGGCGGCCGAGGAGCCGATCAGCCTGTTCGCGGCATCCGAAAGCGTGCGCGGCAGCGCACGCGTGGCCGGATGTGTCATGTCATACGCGTTGCCGGAGATCGGCCGATCCGGCTCGATCCTGTTCTCGATGCCCCAAAGCCCCGACCCCAGCGCCGCGGCGACAGCGAGATAGGGATTGATGTCGGCGGCTGCGACCCGATATTCCACGCGCTGGCTCGAGGGCGAACCCGGAATGACGCGGAGCGCACAAGTGCGATTTTCGATGCCCCAGGTCGCATCGGTCGGCGCCCAGAATCCGGGAACCAACCGGGAATAGCTGTTCACGGTCGAAGCCACCATGGCCAGAAGCTCGGGCAGCAGCGCCTGCTGGCCGCCGACGAACCAGCGCATGGTGTCCGACATGTTGCCAGGCCGTCCGCTCTCGTGAAAAACCGGCTTGCCGCAGTGATCGCGCAAGGACAGATGCAAGTGCCCGGACTGGCCGGGATAGGCGTTTGACCATTTCGCCATGAATGTCATCATCTTGCCCTGGCGCTGGGCCCAGACCTTGGCGAAGGTCTTGAACAGGACGGCCCGATCGGCTGCCGCGAGCGCGTCGCAATATTGAATGGCCGCCTCCAGCACGCCCGGTCCGGTCTCGGTATGCAGCCCCTCGATCGGTATATCCATGGCGTCGCAGAGCTTGAGCAGCGAACGATGAAAGTCCGACTCGACCGATGATCGCAGCATCGAATAGCCGAACCAACCGGGCGTGAGATTCCTCAGCTCGCGATAGTTTTTCTCTCGGACCGTATGCGGGGTCTCGTCGAATACGAAAAACTCGAACTCCGCGGCCACGGAAGCGACCAGCCCCATCCCCGCGGCCCGATCCACGACACGTCGCAGCAACCGCCGCGGACACAACTGCGCCGCCGCGCCGTCGAACTCGCCGAGGAAAAACAGCATGTCGTCTTCCATCGGCACATCGCGGCAGGTCGCCGGGTCGATGCGGGCGGTCGCGTCGGGAAAGGCGCTGTGCCAGCCGGTGAAGTCGCATTTGTCGTAGAGCTGGTCGTTCGAATCCCAGCCGAAAACGATGTCGCAGAACTTGAAGCCCGATTCCAGCGCATCAATGAACTTCGCGCTTGCGAGATACTTTCCGCGAATGACCCCGTCGAGATCGACGACGCCGAGCTTGACGTGGGACAGCCCGCGCCCTTCCACGAGTGCCCGTGCATCCGCGACCGTTTTTACATTTCTCGAGTCCATTGGATTCAAGTCTCGTCAAGCCTCGTGGGTCACGTCCCGCTCGGTGGGCATCGAAATCCTGTCCGTCAGGCAGGACCGATCTCGCGCAAAACCTCGTCGCATGCGGCGATGAAAATGTTGACGTGGTCCTTGCTGAAGCAGAGTGGCGGACGAATTTTCAGCGTGTTGCCGTAACGGCCGGCCGCGCCGATCAGAACTCCGCGATGACGCAGCCGGTTGATGAGGAAACTGGCGATCTCAGGCGCCGGTTCCTTGCTATCGCGATCCCGGACAACCTCGATGCCGATGAACAATCCGGCGCCACGCACATCGCCGATGTGGCGATTGCCGATCTCCCGAAGCCGATCCATGAGATAGCCGCCCAAGATCCGCGCATTGTCGATCAGTCCCTCGTCCTTGATCACGTCAAGCACGGCAAGCCCCGCGGCCGCAGCCACCGGATTTCCACCAAACGTATTGAAATATTTCACATTCGCCGCGAACCGGTCCAGCAGGGCCGCGCGCGCCGCAACACCGCCCATCGGAAAGCCGTTACCCATGGGCTTGCCCATGGTTACGATGTCAGGCACGACGCCATGCCGGGCAAAGCCCCACAGCGCGGCACCGGTGCGCCCGAATCCGGGCTGGACCTCGTCGGCGATGAACAGACCCTTGCGGTCACGGACGAGTTCGGCGGCAGGTGCGAGAAAGCCTGCCGGGTCGGCATAGACCCCGTCGCTCGAAAAGATCGTGTCGACCAACAGCCCCGCAAAGCCTATTCCGCAGCTTTCGAGGTCGGCGATGGCCCGGCCCACGGCCGCGGCGAAACGCTGGCCGAGATCGCCGTCGGGCGCACGAAACAGGTCCGGCGCGGGAATGACGCGCACATGCGACGGCAGGGGCTGCCCTGGACGAGAGGACGGCGAGACATCGGTCACTGCGGCGGTATTGCCGTGATAGGCCGTCTCCGTCACGATGAAGCCGGCGTTTCCGGTCGCCACCCTCGCGATCCGCAGCGCAAGATCGTTGGCTTCGCTGCCGGTGCAGGTCAGCACCAGATGATCGATCGCCGGAGGGAATGTGGCGAGCAAACGCTCCGCATAGCCGTCGACCACCTCATTGAGGTAGCGCGTGTGGGTGTTCAATAGGCCTGCCTGCCGGCGGATCGCTTCGACCACGTGTGGATGCGAATGCCCGACCGACGGGACATTGTTATAGAGATCGAGATAACGCCGGCCTTCGGCGTCGAACATCCAGACGCCTTCGGCGCGCTCCATCCGAAGCGGTGCCTGATAGAACAACACCGAGGCCGCGCCAAACGAACGCAGGCGCCGCTCGACGGCGTTGCGCAACGAGGCATCCATCGCGGACACTTCGCTGCGGTCAAACGCATTGAGCGCTAGAATCTCTTTCCCCGTCGACATCGCGCCTTCCTCGATCGACGCCCGGCCCGTGCAAACAACCGTAGGAGCGATCAGGTGGTATTGCTCCACAACAGCCTGAAGCAATGTGGACACCTCCACAAGAATAAAGCTGGCTGCAGACATAACAGATCGGAGCCCCAGTCACGGCACGACGGGCGGCTCGTAAAATATGCAGAAAATCAGCCTATTATACAATGCCATGAGGTTGGTTGCGCAAAGAACCAGCATTCGGCCGCTCAAAATTTGAGGGATGTGCCACACAATTGGTGTGGACATCCAACATCGATTGCGGAAGGATTTTGCCGGACATGCAGCCGCTCGCCTCACACGATCCCGTCGCGACGAGGCAGTTGGCAAGGACATCGGCAAGGACATCGGAATGGCGAGCGAGCGGTTACCGGTGACCGAAGCTTCCGCGACCGAGCCACGGTCGCGGCGACTGGAAGGCGATCGCCTGTCGAAGCTTGCGCGTCACAAACACATCATCTCGCAACTCACGGCAGCTCCGACCTTGCGGGCCTCCGAACTTGCCGCGGTGCTCGGCGTTTCCGGTGAGACGATCCGGCGCGATCTGATGGAGCTTCAGCAGCAGAGGCTGATCAACCGGACCTATGGCGGAGCATCCCGGCCATTCGCGCTCGAGCCCACCCTCACCGACCGCAAGGCGATCATGATCGCCGAGCGCGAGGCGATTGCGGCGGCGATTGCCGACCTGGTGCTGCCAAACGAGGTTCTGATGCTGGCTGCGGGCGCTACGACATTCCATGTCGCCCGACGATTGGCATCGCGGGCTCAGGACATCACAGTCATCACCCACGACTTCGCGATCGCAGCGGCGCTGGCGGTCAATGCGTCGATCCGCGTGCTGTGCTGTCCGGGGCGCTATCATCCGACCGAAGGCTACGTCTTCGGCAGCCAGACGATCGCCAGCATCAACGGTTACGAAGCCAACCGTGCCATTGTCGGGGCGACAGGCATTGGCGCCCGCGGGGTCAATGACGCCGATGACGAGGCCGGAGCCATCTATGGCGCCATGGTGAAACGTGCGGCGGAAGCCATCATCGTCGCCGATCACACCAAGTTCGAGCAACGCGCCCTGACGGTGTTCGCTCAATGGACCGATATCGATCGCCTCGTCACCGACCGGCAACCCGAGGGAGCTCTGGCGACCGCTCTCCGCGAGGCCGGGACGGAGATCATCGTCGCCCAACACCAAGAAAGACCAAGCTATGGCACGCCTTGAAACTTCTACTCCAAGCGATCATTGCAGCGAGCTCGACGTCGACTCCGGCAAAAGCACGGCGCCCCCGCAGCAGCAGACTCGCATTGGTCGGCTCGATATCGGGTTCATCAGATCTGATCGGCCCTTTACGCGCAACTGGGAGCGCTCGAACAGCATTCACGACGCCTCCTATGTCCTGGTCTTCCCGCTGACCGAATGCGTGGCATTCAGCCAGGATGGACGGGCCGGCATCGCCAGGCCCGGCGAGTATGTTCTGTTGAGTGAGCTCTCCTTTTACGAGCTTTCGTCGGACAAGAATACGCGGCTGCTGGTGGTACGCCTCCCCGCGCCAGAACTTCGTGGGCGGCTCGTGTCCGTCGAAGACCACGTCAGCCGGCGTTTCAAGCCGAATGAACAGATGACGCGCTTGCTGGTCGGTATGATCCGAAGCGTCGCGGAACTGTTCATCGACGCACCGCCGCCAAACCCGCAGGCTCTGGCCACCGAAATCATCGGTTTCGTCGCCCTGACGATCGGCTCGGAGGACAGGGGCGCGGCCACCGACGTTCGCAACGCGCGCTATCACCTGCGCCGACGCATCGTCGATTTCATCGAGAGCCATTTGAGCGATCAGAACCTGTCGCCCAGGAAGATCGCCGCGAGCAGCCGCATTTCGCTGAGCTATCTTTACAGTCTTTTCAACGACAACGAAACGACGGTGGGTCAGTTCGTCCAGACCAGGCGCCTGCAACGCGCCTACGAAGTTCTCGTTGCAGACCCGAGAGGGCATCGGACCGTTTCCGAGGTCGCCTATGAAGTGGGCTTCAAGAACGTCTCGCACTTTTCTCGCAGCTTCAGCCGTCATTTCAAGATCGCTCCGCGCGACGTACGCAAGGTGAGCCACGCCACGCCTCATCCGGAAGCGGTTTCAGGGCACGCCGATCCCAAGACCATGCCACCGTCCAAGATGCCGCCTTCCTGCTACGGAGGTTTCGATGCTCCATATTGGGAGACTGACAGGCGACAGCCGCTTCACGAGCCCGTGTAGAAGCCGTTCGCTTTCCCTTTGGCGCAACGCGCGCGGCGCTTGCCGTTGCGATCAAGCGCCTGCTTCCGGAGCTGTCATTGGACGATTTTCAAGAAGGATTATCCGAAACCGCGCTGGCTTCGTTCTTCAGCGACCTTGCCGATGCGGCACGCCGCATCGCGTTGATGCACTTCCGGTCCAACATCGATGTCGAGCGCAAACAGGATTTATCGCCGGTCACGATCGCAGATCGGGCGATCGAGCAGGAGCTGCGGCGACGCATCTCCGCGCGCTTCCCGGGTCATGGCATCCTTGGCGAGGAAACCGGCGCGACTGCGGGGGAACGCTATACCTGGTACCTCGACCCGATCGACGGGACAAAGAGCTTCATTTCCGGAATGCCACTGTTTGGCACATTGATCGCTCTCGCGGATGAAAGGGAAACCAGGATCGTCGCCGGCATGATCGACATGCCGGCGCTTGCCGAGCGATGGTACGGCACCTCCGGGGGCACCATGTTCAACGACATGCCGGCCAAGGTCAGCCGCGCCGTCCGGCTCGAACATGCGCAGATCTACACATCATCGCCGGATTTCTTCTCGGCGGAGGATTGGGCCCGCTACGACACGCTCAGCCGCAAAGCCATGTTCAGGCGATTTGGCGGCGATTGCTACCAATATGGCCTTCTCGCCTCGGGGTACTGCGATCTTGTCGTCGAATGCTCGCTCAATTCGTTCGATTTCATGGCACTGATTCCAGTCGTCGAGGGCGCTGGCGGCGTGATGCGCGACTGGGAAGGACAACCGCTGACCCGCGACTCCGATGGACGGGTCATCGCCGCCGCCAACGAGGCCCTGCTCGAACAGGCGCTTGCGATCCTGCGAGAATAGTCGGGCCGGCGGACTCAAACACTTCAAATCATGCGCAGCCAGCTCTCCCAACGGGGATCGTACATCACGTCCCTGGCGCGCATGTATTTCCATACGCCATATTTCTGATAATCGAAGTCCCAATCCTTGAGCTTGCGGTTGACGACGGCCCAGGACGCCCATTTGACATCGGCAAGCGCGCGGTTGATGATCACCCGCGCGAGCATCTCTGGCCGCACGGCTCCAAGATATTGCTCGATCAGACGGGCGGTCAATTGCTCGTCGAAAAACATCTCGGCGAACAGAACGCCGAGTTCATAGCTGCGCTCGTTGTTCGAGGCGAATTCATAGTCGATCAGCCGCATCGGCTTCGGCGCAGCCTCCGAGCCGATCAGGAAATTCCCGGGCATGGGATCGTTGAAGCAGGGCACGAGATCGAGGCCGGAGGCGATGAACGCGGCCTTCGCCTGGCCGTAGCGATGCACGATCCAGGGCATGTCGTGCGGAAAGTGCGCGCCCAGTTCGCGGCCCTGTTCAATGTGCTCCTCGATCATGTCGAAGATCGTCTTGGTCAGGCTCAGCCTTGGACCGGCGTGCAGGCGGCGGTAGAGGCCGAGAACGTCGGACTGGATCGCCGCGTCGCCAAAATCCGCATTGGTGCAGGCCCGATAACCTTCCAGGAACTCGCTGACTTCGAGTCCATCCTGCGCGTCGAAGAAAATCACTTCCGGCGCGATGCCCATGGCGTGGGCGTTGCGTGCGGCCTCGTTCGCAGCCACGCGGTCGATGAACATCTCGGAGCCTTCACCGGGTACCTTGATGAAATACCGGCGGGGATCGCCGGCAAGTTCGACCAGCCAGTTCTGATTCATCAGGCCGCCGACCAGCGGGGCATAGGTCGCCGCTCTCCCGCGCCACTGCGGGACGCGCAAGATCGCGTCTTCGACGTTCCGCTCGTGGACGTTTGTCGCCTCGCCGAGCTTTCGCTGGACCGTCATGAGATCCTCCGCAGCATTTCGCCGAAACGCGGCTCGCGGACAGCCATCCGACAGCGCACGAAGCGCCAACTCGCGAATTTATAGAACTCGAGCGTATTGCGCGCCGATTTCGCGGCGAGAAGCGCCCCGATCAGCCCCCACCGCAGGTCGTCGGCAACGCCATAGATGCGTGCCCGGTTGAACGCGGCCTCGTCGAGCCCGTCTGTGTAGCGAACGAAAGCGTCGCGCGCCTCGGGCTCCTGGTCAAATGCTTCGACCAGGAAACTGCCGAGATCCTGCAGCGGATCGGCCGTGGTCGCCCGGTCCCAATCGATCAGGCGCACCTCGCCTGTGTCGCTGATCAGGATATTCGACACATTGCCGTCGCCATGAATCGGCGCGGGCGTGACTTTGAGAGTTCGGAAGGCCGCAGCCGCGAAGCGCAATTCCTCGACCAGCCATTGCGCATCGACCGGGAGTTGGGCCTTTGCCGACAGCACGGCGGCATAAAAATGCTCGATCTCGTCAAAAACGCTCTTCCGGCTCGGCAAAGGCGTTCCGGTCTGGAACAGGCGGCGGGCCGCGATGACGGCGTCGACAATCGCAGGCTCGAGCATCCGCTCGAGCGTGCCCACGCGCCAGCCTTGGTTCAGGTCCTCCATGACAAGAAGGCCTGCCTGGACGTCGGCCATTATCACCCTCGGACCGATACCGAGATCGGAGGCACGCTGCGCCGCCTCGAAGGCGCAGGGCACGTCGATGTAAAGCTCCGCGTCGCCGTGCATCACCTTGATGAAAATGCTCTCGCCGTTCGCCTTGTTGACAGCGCGCCAGGGCGCGCCATCGACGCCACGCCAGCTTGGTGACGCCAGCACGGGAATGGCGGGCTCGATCACGATGTCTCCCGTCCCCCAGCCGGGAAGGGATGCGACGCGGTCCCGCAATGTGACGACATCGACGTCCGATTGAGTCATTGCACCTTCTGATCGCTCGCGATGCTGAGGCCGGTCGAGCCCAACCGGCGTTCCAGCGCCCGCGGCTGTTGGATCAAGATATCTGATCATGAATTTTGATCAGGACAGAGGCAAAGGGGATGCCTCGCGCTCCACCAAATCGTGCCGTTGGGAGCAATGGCCCTACCCCTGTGCGGGTCATATTCGCTATCCGAGCCGGTGGATCGGAAGGCCATCCGAACTCTGCGGAGGAAGCATGCCTGCTGAAAAACTGTTCGGAATGAGCCTTGCCGCATTGGCGGACGCATACGCGTCGCGCATTCTTTCGCCGGTCGAGGTGCTGAAGGACGTCATCGACCACGCGCAAGCCGTCAACACCGCGATCAACGCGCTGTTTTGCTTCCGTCCCGACCAGGCCATGGCGAGCGCGCGACAGTCGGAAGCGCGATGGCAGGCGAAGGCAGCGCTGGGCCCGCTCGATGGCGTCCCCATGACCGTCAAGGACAGCGTCGCCATGGTCGGCTGGCCTTATTTCCACGGCATCGGGGCGAACCGCTCTCTGCCGCCGTCGAATTACGATTCACCGCCTGCCATCGCGCTCCGTGAGGCGGGAGCGGTGATCTTTGCCAAGACGACGATGCCCGACTGCGGCTTGATGGCATCCGGCATCAGCTCGCTTCACGGCATCACGCGCAATCCATGGGGGCTGGCATGGAATACCGGCGGGTCATCGGCGGGGGCCGGCGCCTCGGTCGCCGCCGGCGCCGGATTCGTGTCGGTCGGCACAGACATCGCCGGTTCGGTTCGTCTCCCAGCCGCCCATTGCGGGCTCGCATCGCTGAAACCCACCCATGGGCGCGTGCCTCACCTTCCCGCCGACACCATGCGGATGGCCGGCCCGATGGGACGCAGCGTCGACGATATCGCGCGCCTGATGACCGTTCTGACACGCCAGGACGAGCGCGATACCTGGAGCTTTCCGGCCGACGGATTGCGCTATCACGAACGGCTGGATCGTGACGTCAAGGGGCTGAAAATCGGCGTCCTCACCGACATGGGTTTTGGGCTCCGGCCCGAACCGGACGTGCGCGACACCGTCGAGTCGGCGGGACGATTGCTCGCCGACGCCGGCGCGATTGTCGAACCCTTCATCTCTCCGCTCGACGACGACGCCTACGCGCCGATCGACCTGTTCCTTCAGGTGCGCGGCTATCTCGAATATACTTCGCTGCCCCCACATACCGACAGCGCGAACGACATCAATCCCTATGTTCGAGAGTGGTGCCTTGGCGGGGCCCGGCATTCCGGCGTCGACCTCTATCGGGCGCTCGGTCAGATCGGCAAGATGAAGGCTGCGCTGCTTGCCGCCTTCGAAGGGTTCGACTACGTGATCGCGCCAACGCTGCCCGTGGTGAATTTCCCGGCTGAGGAACCGGGCGTCTCCAGGGAAACACCACTGGCGCACACGCTGTTCACCGCGATGTTCAACCAGACCTGTCAGCCCGCCTCCACCATATGCATGGCGTTCGACAGCCGCCGTCTGCCGATCGGGCTTCAGATCATCGGCCATCGGTTTGACGACCTCGGCGTCTTGCAACTGACCAAAACGCTTGAATCGTTGCGGTCACTGACGATGCAGTGGCCATTTCAGCCGCGGCCCTGAACGACGGCTTCTCGCTGCCCTGAGCAGGATGTCGCGCAGCCTGCCTTCGGTCTACGCCGCGGCCTTCGCCTCGCCGATGTCCAGAAGATGACAGGCGACGAAACGTCCGGGCGAACGTTCGACCAATTTTGGGGTTTCGACGCGGCAACGGTCGAACGCCTGCGGACAGCGCGACGCGAAGCTGCAGCCGACCGGAATGTCGATCGGACTCGGCGGCTCTCCTTCCAGCAGGAAATCCGCGGCGTTGAACGGCTTGTCCTCGAGGGTCGGCGCCGCGGACAACAGCGCCTTGGTATAGGGGTGCTGAGGATCGAAGAACAAGTCGCGGTTGTCGGCGATCTCCACCATCTCGCCAAGGTACATCACCGCGATCCGGGTGCAGACCTTCCGTACCATCGCAAGATCATGCGAAATGAAG
>NZ_JBAURI010000895.1:0-4347 GCF_049581145.1 Bradyrhizobium sp. | reverse complement strand
CAACAGGGCAAATGTTGCGAAGATGCCAAAGAGCCATACTTCCATTCTTTCGAACACAAGCTGATCCTTTACTACCTGATCCATGGTCAAGGCCAGGCGGAACGGAATGGTGGGATCGACGTCATGCATGATCCGGCGTAAAGAGGGGATCACAGACTGCGGATCGCCATGGGTCCGCACGACAAGAATCATGTTCTTCAGAGAGTCCAGGCGGCGTTCCGGAGGTAGAGAATCGATAAGCCAGTCCATCTCAGGCATCGGCGGTTGTTGTAGATCTTGCCGGACACTTGTGACGACGCCGACGATACCGGACTTTAGCTCGGGCTTGGGATCGTCGTCGATGTGGGCACCAACGGGGTCACTGCCGTCCGAGAAGAATTTGCGGCGGAAGGCTTCGTTGACGACCATCGTTCCCGCGGGGTTGTCGGGCCTGTCGATGCTGGGTGAGAGCAGGCGCCCCCGTGTCAGCTTCAGGCCCATGGCGTCGAAGTAGCCCTCCGATACGAACCGCGTCTCGGCTGCTTCGGGAATGTCTTTCGGGTAGGGCGGCTGACCCGTGATGTGAATGTCATATCCGTTGCCCCATTCGGCGATCGGGATCATATCGATCAGACCGGCTGCCTGCACTCCTGGAGTATGCGTAATCTTTTCCAGCAGCGGCTGGTAGAAGGCTGGCAAAGGATCGAGCTTCTCGTATCGTCCCCGTGAAAGATCGATGGGGACGACGAGCAGGTGCTTCGTATCGATGCCAATATCCGTCCCAAATAACCGCTGCAGGTTCTTTAGCAAGAGCCCCGAGGTAACTAACAGCACGAGGGACAGTGCTATCTGTGCGACGACGAAGGTGGAGCGGAGACGGTGTTGACCTCGGGCAACGCCCGAGCCACTTGACCCCGCGTGGAAGGCTCGACCGGGATCCGTGCCGGAGAGCCGCAAGGAGGGCAGCAGAGACGCGGCCAAGGTAATCAGCAGGGAAAGTCCGAGAGAGACAGCAACTACGGTCAAATTCAAATGAACATCGCTGCCACGCGCGATGGCTTCGAGGAGGAAAACGTTCATCGCTTTCAGGAGGAGCCAGCCCACCATCACCCCTCCGGCGAGTCCGGCGATCGAGAGCACCAGGCCCTCGCTCAGGAGCTGTCGGATCAGCCTTCCACGGCTCGCACCGATGGCTGTTCGCAGGGCCATCTCCCGCTCGCGCTTCACGCCTCGCGCCAACAGCAGGCCTGCCACGTTGATGCACGCAATCCCGAGCAAGGCCAGCACCGCTAGAGTCAATATGCGGAGCGGCCCCTTCATCTTGCCGTCGGATCCAAAGCCGTTCACTTCAGCAGCCAGCGGATAGAGCGAAACAGTGTGTCCAGCCTCTTGTTCCGGATAAGCTCGTCCGAGATTCGCCATCACCGTGGAGATATCCGCCTGCGCCTGTTGCAGCGTGACGCCTGGCTTCAAAAGGCCTACCGTGCGCATCCAATGCATTCCCCTGGATTTCAACCAGGAATCGTGGGCATGAAGCGGGGTATAGATCGCCTCTTTTTCATACATCGGAAAGCGAAACCCCGCGGGCATAACACCGACGATGGTGTAGGGAATGCCGTCGAGCCGGGCTATCGTTCCAATGACATCGGATCGCCCATTGAAGCTGCTCTTCCATACGTCATAGCTCAGCACTACAACGTTGTCGTTGCCAGGGCGGTCTTCCCCGAGCCGGAATGTCCGACCCAGAACGGGTGGAACTCCGAAAACATCGAAGAAGTTATCGGTAGTCTTCACAGCGCGTAACGAGATGGGACCGGAAGCCCCTTCAAGATTCATGCGGTCGAAGGTCGAGTACCCGGCGAGAGCCTGGAAGGTCCGTAGCTGCGATCGTTCGTCAAGGTAGCTGAGATAGGACGAAGGCAGCGACCCGCCGCTGCGTGACTTCATGAAGGGGGAGACCAGGCGTTCCTGATGCGCGAACGGCAGGGGTCGCAGCAATATCGTGTCGACCACGCTGAAAATCGCCGACGCGGCACCGATGCCGAGTGATAGGGCGAGCACGACGATCAGCGCAAAACCAGGCGAGTGGCGGAGTTGGCGCAAGGCGAAGCGAAGGTCCTGGAGGAACGAGTTCATGGGGCAGTCTCCTTGGTTGCGTTATTCGCTGCGAAGGACAGTCATGGGGTCGACGTTGGCGGCGGCCTGCGCGGGGAATGCTGTCGCCAGAAGTGCGATAGCGAGTATGGAGATTGACCCGATGGCATAGGCCGCGATGTCGAAGGCAGGCAGCTTGCCGATCACGCTGCCGAGCACGCGCGTCAGGCTTAGCGAGAGCGCTATGCCAATCCCTATGCCTAAAGCTGCCGAGGCTGTAGCCTTCCCGAGTACCATTCGCAGCACTTGCGCCCGATTGGCCCCTAGCGCCACGCGCACACCAAATTCGAACTTGCGTTGGGCTACCGAGTACGCCGTCACGCCATACATGCCGATTGCCGCTAGCAGAATGCTTACGGCAGCGAAGCCTCCAAAGAGCAGGGAGCGGAAGTTGTCGGCGCGTTGCGTCTCCCCGATGTTGTGTCGCATGGTCGTGGCTTTGACGGCGATTTCGGGGTGGCTGCGCAGCAGGACTTTGCGCAGAGTCTCAGCCATGGCGCCAGGTTCGACACCGGTTCGAGCAACAATCTGCATGTCATCCGCATTGCCGGGATGCTGTGCAATCGGCACATAGAAGTTAGGCGTGGGAACTTCGGCTGGCGAGTCGCTGCGGATATCTCCGACGACGCCGACGATGGTCCACCACCCCTCCGTATCGTCAAAGCCGCACATGATTTGCTTCCCAATCGGCTCTTCATTGGGGAAGATAGTGCGCGCGAGGGTCTGGTTGATCAGAAGCACGGGAGGCGTTCCCAGTCGATCGTTGGCTTCAAGTGCACGGCCCCGCAGCAGCGGCACGCCAATGGTGGCCAGGAGGCCGGGTGTGACGGGATAGATATACGCGACCGGAAGGTTGAGGAAGGGCGCGGCGAAGACTTGTCGCCCCTTCACGGCATAGCCAACATTGGAGCTACCGAAGCCCATCGGGGCACCGTCGATGGCGCCTGCCGAGAGTACGCCGGGTGTATGTGCGACCAGGTTAAGTGTTTCGTCGAGGCGACTGAGTCGTGCCTGTGCAATCGCCAGTTCAGATGCTTTGTACGCAGCCTGCGCGGCTGGAGATTTGTCCGTCGGTGCGTCAGGAGAGCGCGGTGTCGCGACGTTGTGGGTATCGAGAGTGACGAGAGATTCGGGAGAGAAGCCGAGGTCTTGCCGCGCTTGTCCCATGAGCTGCCGCGTGAGCAGAATGGCTGCGACGGAAAGCGTCAGGGTCAGGGCGACCTCAGCCACGATGAGGCCGTCACGCAAGCGAGCGGATCCGCGGCCTTCCGTGCCGCGAGAGGCGTCCTGCCGGAGCGCGGCCGCCGGGTCGATGTGCCACGAGCGCCAGACTGGCATGAGGGCTGTGATCGTCATTACGATCACAGAGAGCAACGCCGAAAAGAGGAAGACATCTCCATTCAGGTGGATGTCTTCCAGCCGCGGCAGGTCCGGCGGAGCGAGCCGGACAAGAAGCCGCACTGCCGGCACAGCGACCAGGATTGCGGCAAAGCAACCCGCAAGCGCGAGCAGCGTGGCTTCGAGTAAAGCTCGCATGGCCAGGACCGAGCGCGAGGCGCCAAGAGCCGTGCGGATCGTGACGGAACGAAGCTGCCGGGTAGCATGCACGAGCTGCAGGTGGGCGATATTGGCGCACACGATCAGGAGAATGACGGCGACCGACCCCATGAGGAGATTGAGTGTGGGACGAACGTCGCCCACCAGACGTTCCTGCAGGGGAATGGACTCAACCGTCTTCCGCGAGTCTTCCGGGTACGCGCGCTGCAGGTGTTGCGAGAAGGTTGCGAATTCGGAGGCGAGTTGAGCTGGAGACACTCCCGCCTTGCGCTTGCCGATGGCATGCTGGTTATATGCCGTCCGATTGACATTCGTCGGTGAAGTCGGCAGCTCCATCCAGACCTGTGCATTGTTCGGGAAGGAGAAGCGGTCCGGCAGCACACCGACGATCGGGCGGGAGACGTCGTTGTATCGGATGGTTTGGCCAAGGGCGTTGGCGACATTCCCAAAGTGTTGGCGCGCGAACGCTGCTCCGACGAGGACATCTTGACCGTCGGCGTCCTCTGCGCGAAACAGGCGCCCAACGAGCGGTTGAACGCCCATCACTTCTCCAAAGCGAGGGCTGACATTGGCAACGGGAAGCTGGACAGCGGCCCCATTTACCGAAATGCCGTTGGGCCAGACCTGGTAGTAGGCGGTTGCCTCGAGCCCGTGGAC
>NZ_JBAURI010000894.1:0-3428 GCF_049581145.1 Bradyrhizobium sp. | reverse complement strand
CCTCTGGACCATCCGCTCGTCCATCGGTTGACACTGCCGTCAGCACCATCGCGAATACAACCTTGTCGAGGCATGCCGTCCGCCTGGGTTGCATCTCGCCAGCGCGATCGACCGGGAGTTGGTGGCGCGACTCTTGATGAGCCAGATCCCTGCAGGCCGTCCCGAGAATGAACGGGCCCCTTGAACACGCAATCGTTAGCAGCGAAAATTCACCCATCTGCGGATTGCCCGGCGAAGGCCTTCCACAATCACTCACTTCTTATTATCCCTTGGGTCAACGCGGCAACCATGCTGCCAAGCCGGTACGGTGCTGGAAATTCGGCACCTCATTTCCACGGGAGGAAACCGAGATCATGCGCACTTTCATTCGAATTGGATTGAGCGCCGCGGCCTTTTTTGCCCTGCAGTCAAATCTGGCCCTGTCCGCCGTTCCGGATCGGATGAACATCCGGCTTGTCGGCCAGTCGACGCTCGACGGGGCTGGCAAGGGTGGCGAAGGATTGGCCCTCAAGCAATACGGACAGCAAAAGATCCTCTTTCTGGCTCACGAGTCGGGACCGCAATGCTTCAGCGTCGTCGATGTAACATCACCCGCGAAACCGGTCGTGTTGAAGCAGCTGCCGGTCGAGGCGACTTTTGTCAGGTGCAATTCGCTCGCATTGAACGGCAACACGCTGGTGGTGGCGCGGCAGAGCGAAAAGGTGGGGCAGCCTCACGGCGGCATCACCGTCTATGACGTCAGCGACCCGGCCAATCCTCAGCTGCTGTCCTACATGGATCTGACAGGCCCCGCCTCCCGCGGCACCCACTATCTGACTTTCCCGGATGGGGGCTATGCCTACCTCTCGACTGGCGCCAAGGATTTTGTCCCAAAGAATCCGCTTGATGATCAGATGCTCATGATCGTCGATCTGCACGATCCGAAGACCCCAAAGGAGGTTGGACGGTGGTGGCTGCCGGGGACGAGGGTCGGCGACGATGCACCGGCGCCAGCCCGTGTTACGCCTTGGGACAGTGGCTTCCGGCTACACACGCCACTCGTTCCGCGCGAACGCCCCGATCGGCTCTACGCTGGCTGGATCGACGGAGGTCTGATCATTCTCGATATTTCGGACAAGACCAGGCCGAAGCAAATATCCCATATTTCATGGCAGTCTTTGCACCAGGGCTTCATGCATACGGTCGTGCCCATCCTCGATCGCGGTCTCCTGGTTGCGTCACAGGAATCGACCAAGGAGGAGTGTGCGGATTGGCCGATGCGCGTGACGGTCCTGGATGTTCACGACGAAACCAGGCCCTACCCTCTCTCCTATCTGCCGCCGCCTTCCAACATGGAAGAACTGTGCAAGGGGCACGGACGATTTGGCTCCCACAATATCAATCTGAACCAGATGCCTGAGGTGTCGCGCGGTCTCGAGAATACCGTGGTCAGCGCACAGTTCTCCGGCGGCCTGAGAATCTATTCGATCAAAAATCCGATGGCTCCCGAGCTGCTGGGCTATTTCGCTCCCGACGTTCCCGGCAACAAGGGCGGCGCCATTCAAATGAACGATCTGATTGTCGGCAGCGACGGCTTGATCTACGCAAACGACCGTTTCACCGGAGGGCTCTACATTCTCGAATATACAGGCAAGGTCCCCTTGGATTGAAGAAGGAGGTGGCGGGCGGCTTCAATCGGACAACTGAACCCGCTAAATCGATTGCCTGTCCTGACATGGCAAAGGGTGTGAGCAGAATCCCCACGCCCCACAGCCGTATGAACATCGCCTCGAGATGCCGGTCATGCAACGCATATTGGTTGGAGCCGGCACCTGGGTGGTGTCAGCCGCCGCAATATCGCACAAACTTGTAAAGTCGCCGCCCGGCACGATTCGAATCTGTGACCTCTGCCTTCAGAAGGCGTAAATTGCCAAAAGCGAGTTGTGGGTTGCAGGGGGAGCGCTGGCTACCGCGGTTTCGTCGCGCGCCCGCGACGCAGCGACCGACCGACGACCCGGCACACGGCGAATTTGCGGTGGACTCGGTTGACGACGTCGCGTCGGGACACGACATAATCCCATACCGTCGATCCCGGTTACCGCTCAGGAACACGATATGAACGCGCTGCCAAACATCGATCCGGTGCCCACGCATTCTGACGGCGAAGTTGTGCACTGGCTGACAAACGACACGCGCGATGAGCGCTTCATCGACAATATTTTCGCCGAGTTATGTATGCGACTGCAGCGCGCGGGCATTCCCGTCAAGCGGGCGTCGCTTCATGTCCTGATCCACCATCCGCAATGGCTCGGCGCCCGCATCATGTGGGCCGACGGGATGCGCGAGGCCACGATTGAGCGTGTCGACTATGATGTCAGGGGCCGCCCCGAATACATCGATAGTCCCGCCAACGAAATCCATAACGGCGCCACCGAGGTACGCGAGAATCTCGAACGCGATCCCGCCCGGCGCCGCAAGCACGCGCTCTATAACGAGATGCGTGCGAAAGGCCTGACCGACTATGTCGCCTGGCCGCTCTACCATACGCTCGGCAAGCGGCATATCGTGAGCTTTGCAACCGACCGGCCCGGGGGTTTCGACGATGCGCAGATCTCCGGCCTGCTGAAGCTGTTGCCGGTTCTGGCGCTGGTCAGCGAAATCCGTATCAAGAACCGGCTGGCGCGAACCTTGCTCGAAACCTATGTCGGGTCGCATGCCGGCGAGCTCATTCTGGCGGGCGCCACCAGGCGCGGAAGCGGAACGACAGTGCGCGCCGCCATCATGATCTGCGATCTGCGCGACTTCACCCGCATCTCCGACAACTGGCCGCGCGATGACGTCATCGATCTTCTCAACGGCTATTTCGACGCGATGTCGGAGCCGATTGCGCGACACGGCGGGGAAATACTGAAATTCATCGGCGATGGCCTGCTCGCCATTTTTCCGCTCAGCCAGCCGTCAGCCTGCGCAGATCTGCTGCACGCGGTGGCCGAAGCCCGTCAGGCCATGGTGGCCCTGAACGAAAAGAACAGCGAAACCGGTCGCGCGCCCCTGAATTACGGCGTCCACGTCGGTGACGTCATGTATGGCAACATCGGGTCACGCACCCGGCTCGACTTCACCGTCATCGGTCCCGCGGTCAACATGGCGTCGCGTCTCGAAGCCCTCACCAAGCAATTGGGCAGACCGGTGCTGCTGTCCCGCGCGTTCGCTGACTTCGTCGAGGGTGATTTCGATCTCGAACGCGTCGGCGAATACCCGGTCCGCGGCTTCAACGACCCGATCGAGCTGTTTGCCTATCACGGCTGAACGCCGGTCAGGCGGCGTTGCGTTCCAGAGCTGTTGCGGTCAAATCGAAACGCCGCGGCGTGCTGGGCGCCCCGCATTCGCTGGGCATGACGGCCGAAGCGAGGACGCCCGGCGCGTGATCGGACCACGCGCCGCTACGC
>NZ_JBAURI010000893.1:0-8229 GCF_049581145.1 Bradyrhizobium sp. | reverse complement strand
GCCCATCGCTTCGCCGGCTCTGGCGATCGCGCGGGCATCGCCGGCCTGGTCTGGGACGTGCTGCGGCGGCGCGCCTCGAGCGAGTGGGTGATGGAGGACGACAGCTCGCGCGCGCGGCTGCTCGGCATGTTGAAGGTCGAGCGCGGCATGGATGTCGACACGATCGCGGCGTTGTGCGACGGCGGCCGGTTCGCGCCGGCGCCGCTGTCGGAGGCCGAGCGCGCGGCGCTGACCTCGCGCACGCCGCAGGATGCGCCGGCGCCGGTCGCCGGCGATTATCCGGAATGGCTCGATCCCCATCTCACGGACGTGTTCGGCGACGACCGCACAGCTGAGGCAGCCGCGATGGCGAGCCGGGCGCCGCTCGACCTGCGCGTCAACACCTTGAAAGCCAGGCGCGAGAAGTCGCTCGCTTCGCTCGCTCATCTCGGGGCCACGGCGACGGCATGGTCGCCATGGGGCCTGCGCATCGAGCTCGGCGCCGACGCGCGCAATCCCGGCATTCATGCCGAGGAGGACTTCATCAAGGGCGCCATCGAGGTCCAGGACGAGGGCTCGCAGCTCGCGGCATTGCTGTCGGCGGCAAAACCCGGCGAGCAGGTGATCGATCTCTGCGCCGGTGCCGGCGGCAAGACGCTGACGCTGGCGGCGATGATGGGCGGCAAGGGCCGGCTGATCGCGACCGACCGCGACAAGCGGCAATTGGCGCCGATCTACGAGCGGCTGTCGCGGGCCGGCGTGCATAACGCCGACGTCCGGACCCCCAAGAAGGGCAGTATGGGCGACGCCGATCCGCTGGCTGACATCCGCGCTTCCGCCGACCTCGTGCTGATTGATGCGCCTTGTTCAGGCACCGGCACCTGGCGGCGCAATCCCGATGCCAAATGGCGCATCCGCCGCGGCGCGCTCGAGATCCGCTTGAAGGACCAGGTCGAAGTGCTTGATCGCGCGGCCGCCCTGATCAAGCCGGGCGGCCGGATCGCCTACATCACCTGCTCGGTGCTCAAGCCGGAAAACGGCGACCAGGTCCGCGGCTTTGTCGCGCGCCATCCGGACTTTGCCGTCGTGCCGCCCGGGGAAACCGCGAGCGCGCTCGCGGACAAGGCCGAGGATTTCGCGAAAGCCGCGCTGAAATCGCCGGAAGGCTGGCTGATGACCCCCCGCCGCACCGGCACCGATGGGTTTTTCGTGTCGGTGCTGAAGAAGGCGTGACCCCAATGAGGCCGTCATTCCGTGGCGCCCGGAGGGCGAACCCGGAATCTCGAGATTCCGGGTTCGCTTCGCGCCCCGGAATAACGGTCCTCAGTTTTGGCCTGCAAAACACGTGGACGGGCGCGCCCTCCCGGCCATGACGGGTTGCGAGCCCGGCGCCCGTCGCGTATCTGCTTGACATGACAGCCGCACCAGAGACAGCCGAGTCAGTGCCCGCCGTGGCCTCGGCGCATGAGAAGATTCTGATTGTCGATTTCGGCAGCCAGGTGACCCAGCTGATCGCCCGCCGCGTCCGCGAGGAGGGGGTCTATTCCGAGATCGTGCCGTTCCAGAAGGCGGAAGCAGCCTTCAGGGAGATGCGGCCCAAGGCCGTGATCCTCTCCGGCGGCCCGGAATCGGTGCACGAAGCGGGCTCGCCGCGCGCGCCGCAACTGATCTTCGACTCCGGCGTGCCCGTGCTCGGCATCTGCTACGGCCAGATGACCATGGCGGCCCAGCTCGGCGGCCAGGTCGAGGGCGGCCATGCCAGGGAGTTCGGCCGCGCCGACCTCGAGGTGAAGGCGCCAAGCCATCTGTTCGATACCACCTGGTCGATCGGCGAGCGGCATCAGGTCTGGATGAGCCATGGCGACCGCATCACCAGGATGCCGCCGGGCTTTGCCGTGGCCGGCGTTTCGGCCAACGCGCCGTTCGCGGTGATCCAGGACGAGACGCGCAAATATTACGGCCTGATGTTCCATCCCGAGGTGGTGCATACGCCCGATGGCGCCAAGCTGATCCGCAATTTCGTCCGCAAGGTCGCCGGCCTGACCGGCGACTGGACCATGCGCGCCTTCCGCGAGGAGGCGATCGAGAAAATCAGGAAGCAGGTCGGCAAGGGCAGGGTGATCTGCGGCCTCTCCGGCGGCGTCGATTCCGCGGTCGCGGCCGTCCTGATCCACGAGGCGATCGGCGAGCAGCTCACCTGCGTGTTCGTCGATCACGGCCTGTTGCGGCTGAACGAGGCAGCGACCGTGGTCGACCTGTTCCGGCATCACTACAACATCCCCTTGGTGCATGTGGATGCCTCGAAGCGGTTTCTGGCCGAGCTCGCAGGCGTGTCCGATCCCGAAACGAAGCGCAAGACCATCGGCCGGCTGTTCATCGATGTCTTCGACACCGAGGCCAAGAAGATCGGCGGCGCGGATTATCTCGCGCAGGGCACGCTCTATCCCGACGTGATCGAGAGCGTGTCGTTCACCGGCGGCCCGTCGGTGACCATCAAGTCGCACCACAATGTCGGCGGTCTGCCCGAACGCATGCACATGAAGCTGGTCGAACCCCTGCGCGAATTGTTCAAGGACGAGGTGAGGGTGCTCGGCCGCGAGCTCGGCCTGCCCGAGATTTTCGTCGGCCGCCATCCGTTCCCCGGCCCCGGCCTCGCGATCCGCTGCCCCGGTGAGATCACACGGGAAAAACTCGACATCCTGCGCAACGCGGATGCGGTCTATATCGACGAGATCAGGAAGGCCGGACTCTATGACGCGATCTGGCAGGCGTTCGCGGTGCTGCTGCCGGTGAAGACCGTCGGCGTGATGGGCGACGGGCGGACCTACGAATACGTCGTGGGCCTGCGCGCGGTGACCTCGACCGACGGCATGACGGCGGATTTCTATCCGTTCGAGATGAAGTTTCTCGGCGGGGTCGCGACGCGGATCATCAACGAGGTCAAGGGCGTCAATCGGGTGGTGTATGACGTGACGAGCAAGCCGCCGGGAACGATTGAGTGGGAATGATTTAGGCCCACCCGATCGCCGCCGAAACTACGCCATAGTACGACCTAAGCCACTGAAGACAAAAATAAATATGTCCGTCTGCCTTCGAGTCCTATCGGCACGCAGAGTTTGCCTCTGGCGACCTGCCTGACGGACCGCCACAGTATTGCTCGGCCAAATTTTCCGAAGTACCGTCACGGCCGATGGTGCTCGTGACGGTACTTTTTCCCACATAACACATTGAAGAACCGAGATCTTCCCTGTCACGAGCCCTCGAAAATGCGCTGACGGTACTTTTCAGGAGGCATAGGGATGCTGACGGATGCCGCCCTCAAGGCTTTGAAGCCGAAAGATAAAATCTACAAAGTCGCGGATCGCGACGGCATGTACGTTCGCGTCATGCCCAGCGGCGCAATCTCGTTTCGCTTAGACTACAGGCTCAACGGACGCCGCGAGACGGTCTACTTGGGCAGGTACGGACGCGACGGAATCTCGCTCGCTCGGGCCCGGGAAAAGTGCATCGACGCACGACGCGCGGTCGGCGAGGGACGATCCCCGGCGATGGAGAAGCAGCGCGACAAGCGCCGCCTGAAAGAGGCGAAGAGTTTTGGCGAGTTCGGTGAGAAGTGGCTCACCGGAGCAACGATGGCCGAAAGCACTCGCGCTATGCGGCGTTCGATTTTCGAGCGAGAGCTTCTGCCGGTCTGGCGCAATCGTCTTTTGACGGAGATCACGCCTGACGATCTGAGAGCCCATTGCGTTAGCATCGTAGAACGCGGAGCTCCGGCGACGGCTATTCATGTGCGCGACATTCTGAAACAGATTTATGGATTCGCGATCTTGCACGGTGAGAAGGTCACCAATCCAGCCGACGAAGTCGGGCCGGCATCCATCGCCACCTTCGTACCGAAGGATCGTTCGCTTTCGCCGTCCGAAATTCGAGTGATGTTGAAACAGCTCGAGCACATTGCCACGCTTCCCACGATCCGTTTGGGAATGCGGCTCTACCTGCTCACGATGGTGCGCAAAAGCGAGCTGCAGGACGCAGTATGGGACGAAGTCGACTTCGAGAACGCGGTCTGGACGATCCCAAAGGAACGAATGAAGCGGTCAAAAGCGCATAACGTTTACCTGTCACGCCAGGTGCTCGATATCATGATCGCCCTGAAGACCTGCGCAGGGAATTCGAGATACCTTTTGCCATCGCGGTACGATGCGGATGCACCAATGTCGCGCGCCACTTTCAACCGGGTAACCTACGCGGTTGTCGAGCGGGCGAAGGCGGAGGGGTTGCCTCTCGAACCATTCACGGTTCACGACCTGCGGCGAACGGGTTCAACCCTACTGAACGAACTCGGGTTTAACAGCGATTGGATCGAAAAGTGCCTAGCGCACGAGGATGGTCGCTCGTCGCGGGGCGTCTACAACAAAGCCGAGTATGAGATGCAGCGTCGGCACATGATGCAGGAATGGTCAGACATCTTGGATGCCTGGGTTGACGGCAGAAAATATGTGCCGACGCTCATCCCGCCGTCGATGCCGATTTTGGAGCCCGATCCGGCTCTTTGACCGGACGGGCTCGGCGTTGCTTCACGTCGGGCCCTGCGGCGCGGTCAATTGGCTTCGAGCGACGAGCAGCGAGCCATGCCTGGACCTCGCCAAGATCCCAAACCACGCATCGTGGGGTCAACGCGAAGCGCCGAGGAAATTCCCCCCGCTGTTCCATTTCATAAATTGTGCTGTCGGCAAGCGGGACGATTTCGCGAAGTTGTTTACGGCGAATAGTTCGCTCGGATAGCGGTGAGATGTCGTGGCCCATCTAGATCCTCCCCCTGCGTGGTGCTTGTGGAGATTGGAAGCGATAACCCGCGAAAGGTGAAGATGAAAAACGCGAATGGAGTACTGTGGCGAACCGTGGCGCTGAATTTGTAGCGACGCGTTTCCAAACCTGCACGGCGCTAGACGACCAAGAGTGTCTAAGATGGCGGCGTCAAGCGCCGAACCACCGCCGTGGATTTGATCTTCTCTTAATTCGAGATAATCGAGCACCTCGCATCGAGTCGATATCTCAAGCGCCGCGGTCGTCGTTAACGAGTCTAAAAACTTCAAACGATACATCCGTTACGTCCGGACACGACCAATGACCGCGCCGTGTGGAAACGTCGTGAACGGTGCGCAAGAGCCTTCAGGTCCCTGTCATCACGCGCGGGCGGCATAGCCGCTCCTGGCTCTCGTGAACCGAGCCGCAAAGCTGCGTCTCGGCCTTCGGCTTCGGTCGCTCGCGCAATACTGTGTCTGTCGCTCGCCGGAGGTGCTCGCCCCCGGTCCAGACGTAATTTCATTCCGGCGTCGCTTTCACTGCCCTTCGTTCGGGTTCCTTTTTGACCGGTCACGCGACTTCCGTCTGGCCTTCGCTTCGCTGCGGCACAGACGCCCTCATTCTGTTTGGGGGTGCTAAGAGCTGCTTGAGGTCTCCACACCGCCCGCCATCGCTTATGCTTGGTCCTACTGTGGGTCGGGTTTGCTTTTCGCGTCCGACAGCCTATGCACCTCTAAGGCGATCTTTCCCTGCTTCATCCAAACGCCGCGCGCGTGTTCGCCCTGATCGCTTCGGAGCTTCTCGGCCATCCAGAGAAACGCGCCGAGGATAACGGCGCGATCGTCGCCGGTCAGTTCAACGATCCCGGCCTTGACGACGAGGCCGCCGAGTTCGATCAGACGCCGCGTTCGTTTGCGCCGCTCGACCTGCCAAGTGCGCATGTCATGCCGCGCCAGCGCCACTTGATGGCGGTTGCGCGCCGCCCGGATGTGAAGGAGCGCCGCCTGTGTCGCGGTCAGATGCCGGTGCAGATCGGCGCGACCGGCTCTGAAAGAACGCGGCCCCGCGCTTCGCCCATGCCTCCCTCTTTCCGGCATCCTTGGTTTCGGCCAACACGATCAGCGCGCCGGTCAGTTCGTTGGCGTCGAGAACGTCGGCGCCGGTGGCGATCACCAGTTCGCCGAGTTGCTGCACCTTGCGGGTTTTGAGGTCTCTGGCCTTTTCTTCCAGCGCCCTCAGTTCGGCATCAAAGTCGCGTGGCTTGCGCATCGTCGTCTCCACAAGTTGTCGATGCAGAGATGATAGTTGAGCGTCTTGCGGAAGGCTGTAAGGTTGCCGGGATGGTCTGAGACGGCGTAGTCCCGTCCGAGATTTTTTCGAGGGAGGGCGCGCTTATACGTCGTTCCGACGTGCGCTTCGCCGTGGCAATGATCTGATCGCGATGGCGATCTATCATCTTCACGTCAAGGTCATTGGCCGCAAATCCGGCTCCAGCGCGGTGGCCTCCGCCGCCTACCGCTCGGCCTCGCGGCTGCGCGACGATCGGCTTGAGCGTAGCCACGACTTTTCGGCCAAGCGCGGTGTCGTTCATTCCGAGGTCATGCTGCCGGAGAATGCGCCGCAGGCATGGAGCGACCGCGAACGGTTGTGGAATGATGTCGAGGCGTTCGAGGTCCGCAAGGACGCGCAGCTGGCCCGCGAGGTCGAATTCGCCCTTCCGCGCGAGCTGACGCAGCGCCAAGGCATCGAACTGGCCCGCGACTTCGTGCAGTCCGAATTCGTTGATCAAGGCATGATTGCCGACGTCAATGTGCATTGGGATATGGCCGAGGACGGCATGCCCAAACCCCACGCCCATGTCATGCTGACCATGCGTGCGGTGAACGAAAGCGGCTTCGGCCCAAAGGTGCGAGACTGGAACCGCACCGAGATGGTCGAGCGCTGGCGCGAGCGCTGGGCCGAGATCGCCAATCAGCGGCTGGCCGAACTCGACATCGACGCCCGGATCGACCATCGAAGCTTCGAGGCGCAGGGCATCGGGCTGGAGCCGCAAAGCCAGATCGGCGCAACGGCGCAGCGGATCGAAAGCCAAGGTATCGAGGGGCCAGGGATCGAGGCCGCCGCCAATGTCGCCGATCGGGCCGAGATGCACCGCGAGATTGCGCGGGGCAACGGTGCAAGAATCATCGCCGATCCAGCCTTGGCGTTCGAGGCCATCACGCTGCAGCAATCCACTTTCACGCAGCGCGACATGGCGAAGTTCGCGCACCGGCACAGCGACGGCATCGACCAGTTCAACCAGGTCATAGGGGCGATGCGCGGCGCGCCCGATCTGGTCGAACTGGGCAAGGACGGACGGGGTGAGGACCGCTTCACCACCCGCGAGATGATCGAGACCGAACAGCGCCTGCACCGCGCCGCCGAACGGATGGCGGAGCGGAATCGTCATGAGGTGCAGGACGCTGACAGGTTGGCGGCGCGGGCGCGGGCGGAAGCGTGCGGTCTGGTGCTTTCCGCGGAGCAGGCCGACGCCTTGGCGCAGGTCACGAACGGTCGCGATCTCGGCGTCGTGGTCGGCCACGCCGGAACGGGAAAGAGCGCGATGCTGGGTGTGGCGCGGGAGGCCTGGGAAGCAGCGGGTTACGGGGTTCGGGGCGTGGCGTTGTCCGGCATCGCCGCCGAGAATCTGGCAAGCGGATCGGGCATCGCGTCGCGCACCATCGCCAGCCTGGAACATGGTTGGGCGCAGGGTCGCGAACTGCTCACCGCGCACGATGTTCTGGTGATCGATGAGGCGGGCATGGTGGGCACGCGCCAGTTGGAGCGCGTGCTGTCCCATGCTGCCGAGGCTGGCGCCAAGGTGGTGCTGGTCGGCGATCCGCAGCAGTTGCAAGCAATAGAAGCCGGCGCGGCGTTTCGGTCGATCTTTGAGCGCCACGGTGGCGCGGAGATCGGTGAGGTGCGCCGCCAGCGGCAGGACTGGCAGCGCGACGCCACGCGCGATCTCGCCAATGGCAAAATCGGCCATGCGCTTGATGCCTATCGCTCCCACGACATGGTCCATGCCGCCCCGACACGGGAGGACGCGCGCAAAAATCTGATCGAGCGCTGGGACCGCGACCGGCAGGCATCGCCCGAGCGCAGCCGTATCATCCTCACCCACACCAATGGCGAGGTTCATGCGCTCAACGCCGCCGCGCGCGAGCGGATGAGGGCCGCCGGTGATCTCGGCAAAGATCTGCGTCTCACGGTCGAACGCGGCGAGCGCAGCTTCGCCAGCGGAGACCGCATCATGTTCCTGCAAAACGAGCGCGGCCTTGGTGGGGATGGACTTGGCGTGAAGAACGGCACGCTCGGGACCATCGTTGAGGTCGGCGCACGGTCCATGTCGGTGCGCACCGACGACGGGCGCAACGTCTCGTTCGATCTCAAGGACTACAACCG
>NZ_JBAURI010000892.1:0-24190 GCF_049581145.1 Bradyrhizobium sp. | reverse complement strand
ACATACCGCACGCGCCGGCGCGCGCGCTGTCGTCGCGCCGTTCGCGCACGCTCGGCGCGATCGTTCCGACCATCGACAATACAATGTTCGCGCGCGGCATCGCGTCACTCCAGACATACCTGTCGTCGGCCGGCTACATGCTGTTGCTGACCACCAGCGGCTACGATCTCGACGTCGAGTTGCAGCAGGCGCGCAATCTGATCAGCCGCGGCGTCGATGGCCTGGTGCTGCGCGGCGATTGTCATCACGACGGCTTGCGCAAGATGCTCGCCGATTGCGCCGTACCTTTCATCAATGTCGGGGTCTATCGGCCCGATCGGCCCTACCCTTGCGTCGGCACCGACAATGAAGGCGCCGCGCACCGCGCGGCCATGCATGTGATCGAGCTCGGGCACGACAGGATCGGCATCGTGTCCGCGCTGCAACGCAACAACGACCGCGCCAGCGCCCGCGTCGCGGGCTTCCGCCGCGCGCTCGCCGAAAACGGGATCGCGATCAGGCCGGAGTGGCATGTCGAAGTGCCCTATGCGCTGGACGACGCGCGCGAGGCGGCGCGCTGTCTGCTCAGCCTGAAGGAGCGGCCGACCGCAGTCGTCTGCGGCAACGACGTGATCGCCTACGGCGTTCTGCTGGAGGCCGAGCGCAGCGGCTTTTCGGTGCCGCGCGATCTCTCGGTGGTCGGGTTCGACGATCTCGACTGGAGCCGGCATCTGCGCCCCAGCCTGACGACCATCCAGGTCCCGATCGCGGCGACCTGGCAGCGCGCGGGCGAGTACCTGGTGCGCCATCTCGCGGGCGAGCAGACCATCGTCCATCACGAAGTCGACTATTCGCTGATCGTTCGGGAATCAACCGCCCCGCCGATGCGCGCAGCAAAACAGAACGGGTAACCGCCGATGAACGCCTCTTTCTCGCTCGCGTCTGGATTTCATGCCGTGGTGATCGGCGGCGCCGGCGACATTGGCAGTGCAATTGCCAACCTGTTCTGCGATCTCGGCGCAACGGTATCCGCCACCGGCCTGAACGATGCCGATATCGCTCGGACGCAGCTCAAGCGGCGCGACAATCTGCGGCTGGCGCCGCTCGACATCACCGATGACGCCGCGGTCGCGTCGTTCGCGAACAGCCATCGCCGGGTCGACGCCCTGATCAACTGCGCCGGAATCCTCGCGCGCGACAAGGAATTCGAGATCGCGACCTTCATGAAGGTGATCGACGTCAATCTCACCGGGACATTCCGCACCTGCGCTGCGTTCCGCCAGGCGTTGGCCAAAGCCAGAGGTTCGATCGTCAACATCGCCTCGATGAACGCGACGCTGGCGCTGCCGCGCATCCCCGCCTATTGCGCGAGCAAAGGCGGTGTCGTGATGCTGACCAAGGCCCTGGCGCTCGCCTGGGCTGACGAGGGAATCCGTGTCAACGCGGTAGCGCCGGGCTATATCGAGACATCGATCAACGCCGCCGGCCGCGCCGACCGCGCGCATCATCAGCGCATCGCCGATCGCACCGCGTTCAAGCGCTGGGGCCAGCCTGAAGACGTCGCCGGCGCTGTGGCATTCCTCTGCATGCCGGCGTCGCAATATGCGACCGGGACGGTGGTCGCCGTCGATGGCGGATTTCTGGCGGGATGAGCCGCTGATTCAGCGGACGCCGATCCGACATTTCAGCACCTCGCTTGCACCGGGCGCGATATGCATGACGCCCGGCTTGTCGGAGAACTCGCCGTCAAAATCCAGCGGGCTGGCAAATCCGCGCCACGGCTCGATGCAAAGAAACGGCGCGCCGCCGGGCTTCGACCAGATCCCGAGCTGACGAAATCCGTCCCAGGAGATCTCCAGCGCGGGGCCCTTGCCGGCCGCATAGCGCACCGAGCGGCTCACGGGCTGGTCCAGGATCACCGCGTCGTCATCGAACAGCCGTTCCGACAGTGCCAGCGTTTTGCCGTCAATGGGGCTCGACTCCGGGCTGGCGCGGAGCAGACCACCCTTCAGCCGCCGGATCGGCGCCGGCTCATCGTCGGAGAACATGAGCCGGTAGCCGTCCTTGGCCGCGCCCGGCAGCAACGGCCAGTTGAACGCCGGATGCGCGCCGATCGATGCCGGCAACATCGCCTCGCCCGGGTTGGCCACCTCGAGCGCCACATTGAGGTTGGCGTCTTGCAGACAATAGGTAACCGCAAGCCTGAACGCGAACGGATAGTGCGCGCGGGTCGCGGCGCTGTCGCTCAGGACCAGCGAGCAGGAAGCCTCGGCGCGTTCGATCCACCGAAACGCCAGGTCTCGGGCAAAACCATGCTGGGTCATCGGATAGGCCCGGCCTTGATGCCGCAATTCATCGTTCTTCAATCGGCCCACGATCGGAAACAATAGCGGCGCGTGGCGCGGCCAGGCCGGCCCGGCTTGCCAGATCAATTCAATGCCTTGCGCATCCCTGAGCGAACACAATTCCGCGCCATGCGCCAGAATCCTCGCCGTGAGACCTCCGGACCGAAGCGTATGGACGTCCTCGCTCATGCTTCACCTTTCCAGAACGCGGTTTGCAGCGGCAGCTGATGCCTGATCATGGCGACGCCATCGACCACCCTGAGGCCGCGCGCCGCGGCGGCCATCATGAATTCGGTCCGGCGCGCAGCGATGATATCAAACACCGCGCAATCCTCCGGCAGTCGCGCCGGGTCCATCGGCATGGCATCGGCCGCCTGCAGACCGAGCGAGGTCGCGTTGACCACAAGGCCGCAATCGTCGAATTGTTCCTCGAAACGGATATCGAGCTTCGGAAAACGGCTGCGGAGCTTTTGCGCCAGCGCCTGAACGGGTTCGGGAGTTTCGTTGAAGAGTCCGATGCGCTCCACGCCCGCCGCGGCCAGCGCGTGGCAGATCGCCCGGCCCGCACCACCGGCGCCGATCACGGCGCAGCGGCGCCCCGGATCAAACACGCCCTCCGCGCGCGCGGCATTCAGAAACCCTCCCCCATCGAAGGATTCGCCGGTCAACCGGCCGTCGCGTTCGATACGGATCGTATTGACGACGCCCTCGAATTCGGCGGCTGGTCCGACCGCATCACACAGCGCAAACGCGGCCGGCTTGTGCGGCATGGTGAGATTGAAGCCGACAACGCTGTCCGATCGCGTCAGCGTCCGGATCATGTCCGCCAGATGCGCCGGGGCGACATCGAGCGGCACCATGTGCCAGTCGAGCCCGTGCTCGCGGAAGTACGGCGAATAGTAACGCGGCGCGCCGACATGTCCGGCCGGATGGGCCAGGATGAAGACGAAGCGGGAGGCACCGGTCGGAAGCTGCATGTCTATCCTTTCACCGCGCCCGCCGTCAGTCCGCTCACGAGATAGCGCCGCACGGCGAGCGAGAAGACCAGCACCGGCGCCATCACGAGCGAGCCGCCGGCGGCGATCTTGCCCCATTCCCAGCCCTCATAGTTCATGAAATTGACGACCGCGACAGGCGCAGTTCGGGCGTTGGTCCGGGTCAGGATCAGCGCAAAGAAGAAATCGTTCCAGGCATAGAGGAAACACAGGATCGCGGTGGCAGCAATGCCCGGTGCGACCATCGGCAACACGATCCTGAGAAATATGGTGCGCATCGAAGCGCCGTCGACGAGTGCTGCTTCCTCCAGCGAGGCCGGCACCGTCTCGAAGAAGGGCTGCATCATCCAGATCACCAGCGGCAGGTTGAAGCTGGTATAGACCAGCACGAGCCCGGTGACGGTATCGAGCAGGCCGACAAAACGAAAGAACAGGAAAAACGGGATGGTAAAGGCGATCGGCGGCGCCATCCGCGTCACCAGGATGGCGAAACTCAGCGCCTGCTTTCCGGCTCCCGCCCATTTCGACAGCGCATAGGCAGCAGGCACCCCAAGCAGCAAGGCGAACGCGGTCGAGAACGACGCGCTCAACAGGCTGTTGACGAATGAGGCCGAGAAAGTGCTTTGCCAGAGCGACCTGTAGTTCTCGAGCGTCGGTTTGAAAATCAAGGGCGGCGGGACCTGCAGGATCACATCGTTGGACTTGAAGCTCATCTGCAGCAGCCAGAGAAACGGCAACAAGAGAACGATCAGCGCGAGCGCGATCGCAAGATGCCGCCCAACTCCCGCACGAGAGATCGACGAGCCGCTCACGCCAGCAGCTCCCGGCGCCGGCCGATCCGGACCAATCCGAGGCTTATGATGGCGACCAGCACCAGCATCACGATGGTGACCGCGCTGGAATAGCCGATCTCATTGGTGTCGAACGCCAGCAGGTAGGCATAGTAGTTGGTCACTTCCGTGATGCTGCCCGGGCCGCCACCGGTCAACAGGAAGATCAGCGGAAATGCCTTCACGCTGTCGATCAGGCGGAACATCGCCGAAACCAAGAGGATCGGCGCGATGAACGGGAGCGTGACATAGTAGAAGATCTGGATGCGGCTGGCGCCATCCACCAAGGCTGCCTCGGCGAATTCGTCCGGGATGGTCTGCAGTGCGGCCAGCACCATCAGGAAAGTGAAAGGCAGCCATTCCCAGGTGTCCGCAATGATGATGGCGACCAGCGCGAAATCGACGCTCGATGTCAGCGACGGCAACGCCATATGCAGCAGGTTCGCGGCATAATAGATCGGACTGATATCCGGCGTGTAGATCAGCTTCCAGATCACGGCGACGACGATCGGCGGCAGCACCATCGGGATCAGGAAAAAGGTGCGCGCGAATTCGACAAAGCGCGATTGCGTGTTCATGAGCAGCGCAAGCTGCATCCCGAGCAGGACTTGAAACAGCACGCTCCAGAACGATAGCTTGGCTTGCACGAAGAGCGAATTGACGAAGCGCGGATCGCCGGGCAGCAGCCGATAATTTCGCAGGGGTGCGCTGAAGTCGGTCGAGGATCCGGGATTCACGAGTTGAAACGGGGTCAGGCTCGCCACCAGCAGATAGACTGCCGGCAGCACGGCAATCAGGAACAACACGATCAGACTCGGCGTAAGCGCCCAGCGCGCGAAGCTGCGGCGCGCGGCATCGAGACTTCGCTGTTCTCTCAAAGCGCGGTGCCGGCGCGGCGAAGATTGGCCACGGCCTGGTCCTGCGCCGCGTTCATGGCATCGCGGGGCGAAAGCTGGCCGGTCACGACCTGTTCGACGGCCTTGTTGATGACGTCACCAACGATCGGAAATTCCTTCACGGTCCGATAGGCCATGTAATTCTCGCCCCTACCGGGAAGCTCGAGCACGTCCAGATAGAGCGCACCAAGGTCCTGGCCGTTGACGATATTGCGCTTGCGATAGTCGTCGCTCTGGATCACCGACCGTCGGCAGATCGAGGAATGGCCGTGCTGCACGACAAGCCGCATCGAGATCTCGGGGCTCAGCGCCCATTTGATGAACTCCCACGCCGCCTGCTTGTTCTTGGCGTTCTTGGGAATACCGAGGCCCTGGCTGTTTGATGCCGGATGGTCATGCACCGGACCGGCTGGCATCCGAACCACACGGGACGTATCCTTCACCTTGCTTTCGTCGGACAGCAGGATCGGCGTGACCCATGAGCTCGAGTGAATGAAGATGTTGGAGCGGCCGGTGAGCAGCGACTGGCGGGCTTGATCTTCGGTGTAGGTCAGAACACCCTTCGGCGCATAATTCCTCAGAAGATTCGCATAGTAGTCGACCGCCTCGACTGCCTCCGGCGAATTCAAGGTCGGCATGATGTCGGCCGGCGGATTTCTGAAGACGTTGCCGCCGAATCCCTGGATGTAAGGCGGCAGGCACCAGTGATGCAGCTGGAACGAGACGATGCCGTTGACATTGTCGGTCCCGTTGATCTCCGCGCAGACCTGCTGCAATTCGCCGAAGGTCTTCGGAATCTCGAGGCCCTTTTTCTGCATCAGGTCCATCCGCGACAGACCCATCAGCATGGCCCCGCCTTCCCAGGAATAGCCGAAGGTTGCGCCCTTGGCGTCGCGATAAGGCAGTTGCGCGCCTTCGACAAAATCCTTCGGATTCCAGTCGGCCGGCGTCAGGTTCGGGTCGGAGGTGAATTCGTCGAGATTGGCAAGCAGGCCTGCGGCCACCCACCGCGCGGCCAGGATGAACGTCACATTGACAAAATCGTAGGCCGATCCGCCGGACACCAGTTCGAGATTGGCCTGCTGGTTATAGACCGGAAACGCCGAAAGCTGCAGATCGACCTTCATTCCCGTCTGCTGCTCGAATTCGGGGATGTAATTCTGCAGCAGGGTGAAAAACCGGTGCTGGAACGAGGCGCCATGCAGCGTGATTCCGGCAAACGGTTTGGTTTGTGCAATGGCGGGCAATGGAAAGGACGCCACGCCAAGCGTGGCCGCGCTTCCCTGGAGCAGGGTGCGGCGGCTGACCGGCCGCGCGGCGTGATTCGATCCAAAGGCCACGATACCCTCCCTGTCTCTTTTGTGAGAATATGACCGACATAAAATGGCATGTCAAAAGAAGACGGATTTCCTACTACCCTTCATTCGGAGGACGTGATTGACATGCCTCCGCAATAAAGCAGACAATATCGTTCTTTGGACCGGGGTCGCAATTTGCCAGAAGCCGCCTCATCGCGCCAATCGAACACCCACGTGGCGCGCGAAATTGCCAGGCTGATCGTGACCGGCATCTGGTACGAAGGCTGGACGCTTCCACGCGAAATCGAGTTGGCCTCGAAGTTCGACGTCAGCCGCACGTCGATCCGGGAATCGCTGTCGATCCTCAAAGCGAAAGGGCTCATAGCGGCCCGTCAGAAGGCCGGCACGCATGTCCGCCAACGCGCGAACTGGAACATGCTGGACGCCGAGCTGCTGGAATGGACCTTTGCGCAACGTCCAACCGAAGAGTTCGCGCACCAGCTGCTTCAGGTACGCCGCATCGTCGAACCCGAAGCCTGCGCGCTCTGCGCGGAGCATGGCGCCGATGCCGACCTGGCGCACATCGAACGGGCCTACCGCGAGATGGACGCTGCCAGCCTGGACAGCCGCGCCTATTCCGGACCCGACCTGCGCTTCCATCGCGGCATCCTGACCGGCACGGGCAACGATTTTCTGGTCGCCTTCGGCGCGACCGTCGAGGCCGCGCTCCGGATGTCGTTCGAGCTTTCAACGCTGAATCCCGGCGCGCCGCGCAAGAGTCTCTCCTATCATCGCGCCATCCTGGACGAACTCTGGGCGCGCAACCCCGATGGCGCGCGGCGCGCCATGCACAAACTGCTGGATTTGACCGAACGCAATATCGCCCTCGCCCTGTCACGCAGGAAGGATAAAGACGCGATGCCAGTGGCGACGACAGGATTGGACGGTGACGGCCGCCGGTGAGAGAAGCTCTGCGGGCTGCGGCAAGTCGATTGTCCCGCTCATCCCGCGACAACCATGATCGCGATCTGTGTCGCTATCCGCGACATCGAGAATCATCTACTGGTCCAGCCGCAGCCAAGCTGAAATGCATCGATGGACCATGGCGAGCGCCAAGCGGCAGACGAGAACGCCAATCTCGACCTGACCACGTTCCCGAACAGCACGCCCGCCGCGCTGTATGAAGCCGGTCTCGGTCTGATGCGGGACCGCCGCTATCTTGACGCTCAGCTATCCTGCCAGCAAGCTCTCGCCCTAGACCCCGATCACGCAGACACCCTGCACCTCATGGGGCTTCTGGCCCTGCAAGCCGCGCAATATGATCATGCGCTGGAGTGGATCTCCCGCGCGATCGGACGCGAGCCCAAACCGGTCTATCTGAGAAGCCTCGGCAACACATTGCTGAAGCAGGGACGACATGACGAGGCGCTTCAGGTCTTCGACAAGGCCGTGCAACTACGGCCCGATGACGCGGACCTCTGGAGAAATCTCGGGGACGTCCTCGTCCAACTGGAGCATTCGACTGAGGCGATCCTGAGCTACCAGCGAGCGCTCGCGCTCGATCCTCATCATTGGGACGCGGCGAACAAGGTCGCTCTGCTGCTCTATCAGTCGGACCAGTTCGAGGAAGCGCTGGTCCACTTCGACCTGTGCGAGCGACTGCAGCCCAACCACTTCGCGACGCTCTATATGCGCGCGTTCACGCTGTACCAGTTGAAAAGGTTCGAGGAAAGTCTCGCCGAAAACAACCGCGCGCTGACCCTCGACCCGGCGAATGCCGATGCCTGCAACAATCTCGGCAACGTGCTGCGATCGCTCGGCCGGAACGACGAAGCACTGCCATGGTATGACCGCGCCATCGAGCTTCGGCCGAATTTTGCAGGGACGATCACCAACAAGGCCGTCTCGCTCGTCGAACTTCACCGCTTCGATGAAGCTTTCGCCCTGTATCATCAGGCGCTGGCCATCGATCCGGACCACGCCCCGGCCGCGTGGAATCTGGCCCTGCTCCAAATGCTCACCGGGAATTTCGAAGCCGGCTGGGCGGGGCGCGAGGCGCGCTGGAAGGCGCTGCCGAAAACCGCTCCAAGACCATCCAAACCCCTATGGCTTGGAGACGGCCCGATCGGCGGCAAGACCATCCTGCTCTACGCAGATGAAGGCCTTGGCGATTCAATTCAGTTCTCGCGCTATATCCCGATGCTCGCGGCGCGTGAGGCCCGCGTCATTCTTTCAATCGAGGACGCATTATATCGGCTACTGTCAGGGCTGACCGGCATCACCCAATGCCTTCGGGGATCGGCAGGAATGCCCTCGGAATTCGACCTCCACTGCTCCCTTTCCAGCCTGCCGCTGGCATTCGGGACAACGCTTGCTTCAATCCCGGCCGAGACATCCTACCTGCCTGCTCCCGCAGCAGATCGCGTCCAGGCATGGCAACAACGCCTCGGCCCTCATGACCGCTTGCGGGTTGGCCTCGTCTGGTCGGGCAATCCGAAACACAACAACGATCGTAATCGATCGATGCCGCTTGGTCTGCTGGCGCGCCTCCTCGATGTCGAGGCAGATTTCGTCAGTCTGCAGAAGGACCCGAGACCAGGCGACAGGGTCGCCCTCGTCGATCGCAACGAGATCATGGATCCGACGGCTGATCTGACTGATTTCGCAGAGACGGCCGCCCTGGTTTCATGCCTCGACCTGGTGATCACCGTGGATACCAGCACCGCTCACCTCGCAGGGGCCATGGGTTGCGCGACCTGGATTCTGTTGCCTTACACGCCCGATTATCGGTGGCTGCTCGATCGCGAGGACAGTCCCTGGTACCCGTCCGTGCGCCTGTTCAGGCAGACCGCGAGCCGCGACTACGCCAGTGTGATTGATCGCGTGCGCACTGAACTGCAGGCGCGGGTCACCGCTTTCAGTGCGCGAGGCCTCTCGCTATCCTAGAAGGATCCGCGAAAAGCTCAGATCCGGCATGAAGCACCACGATATCAAGCGAGGCTTGGTTGCGGGCCCTGAGGAATGACAGCCTCGACGGTTACGCCACCGTCACCGGACGCCACGGTGAGCGTGCCGCCCAACGCCAGGATCCTTTCGCGCATGCCCGTCAATCCAAGGCCCAATTTGTACCCCGGCCGCAGTCCGCAGCCATTGTCGCGGACACGCACCAATGCGCAGGCGCGATCGTTTTGGGCGGCTTTCGCGTGATCTGCGGGTTCGACGGTGACATTGACCGAGGTTGCGCCGGCATGGCGAAACACATTGGTGAGAGCCTCCTGAACCACCCGGTAAATCGTCAGGTCGGCCGTCTCGCCGGTGTCACCGAGCGAACGCGAAATCGCGGTTTCGATCGCCATATCGGGGTGGGATTCGCTCCACAAACGCAGCAACGCGTCGAGCGCCTCGTGAAGTCCGAGCTCCGCCAGTCCAACCGGACGCAGCTTTTCCAACACCCTGCGATTGAACTGCTGCAGCGCATTGACCTGTTCAAGGATGGCGCTGCCATGCTTGCGCAATGCATCCGCCGATGGCCTGGAGGCTTCCGACAGCCGCACCAGCGCGCTCGTGTGCGCGCGAATCGAAAAGAGATAGGGCCCGAACTCGTCATGCAGCTCGCGTGCAATTTCCTTGCGCTCCATGTCCTGCAGCGACACCGCGCGTTCGGCAAGCCGCCGCTTGTCCTCCACGGCCTCGCCGAGCGTTGCCGCAAGATGGTTCAACCTGGCGCAGAGCGCCGCGAGTTCGGGCGCGCCCGAAGGGGTCACGCGCACATCATAGGACCCGCTTTCGATCCTCGTCATCGCTTGCGATAGCGCCTGCAACGGGGCCAGCGCGCGACTGACAACCGCCATGATGATGAGAAAGAGCGCGACCGCGATGGCGGAGCCGACCTCGAGCTGAGTGACGATGCCGTCCCATATCTCGGCAATCTCGTCATTCGGATGCGGCGTGATCACCAGCGATCCCGATTTTCCATGGACGGAAACCGGGACACTGACGGAGGTTTTCTCGGGATGCACCAGCGTGACGAACCAGGCCGGCGGCGCATGTGCCTCGCCGCCCTCCTCGGGCTGGTCGACGCGCGACGAGGCCGCCACCCCATCGTGCCATGTGATGCTGACGTGACGCAGCCGGCTCATATCGCTCGCAATCTGGCTCAGCTTCGCATCGGGATCGGGTGCGTCGGCCAGACCGGCCACGATCGTCTCGATGAAGTCGCGTGCCATCCGGATCACGCTCTGATCTTCGGCTCGCACCCGGGGACCAGCCTCGAGGACAAGCCGCGCGATGTTGATGGCGAGGCCAAGCGTCAGAACCAATGCCAGAAGCAGGTTGATCCGGGCGCGCAAAGATAATTTCTGCCACATCAGGTTCGTCCACGACTGCGTCACATTCGCTGCGTCAAGAGTAGCGTTGACAGACAAGAGTGCCAGCGATCTAAATACAGCGTACAGCAACGTCGCTTTGGATGCATGAGCCTGAGGCACGCTCACGCGAAAGGTATCTGTACCCGTGAATCAGTTTGATGCGCTGCAGCAAGCCGATTGGGCCGGCCAGCCAGGACGATTTTCATGCGCGTTCTGATCGTTGACGATCATCCCATCGTGGCTTCGGGCTGCCGGGCCGTGCTCGCCGACGAAGCCGAGATGGTGCTGCTCGAAGCGTCCGACGCCGAAAGCGGTGAAAGCGCGTTCGTCGTGGATCATCCGGACATCTGCGTCATCGATATCAACCTGCCGACGGTGTCGGGGTTTGAACTGGCGCGACGCATTCTTGCGCGCGACTCATCGGCGCGCATCATCATGTTCTCGATGAATGACGATCCGATGTTCGCCGCGCGCGCGATCGATATCGGCGCCAAGGGCTATGTCTCGAAATCCGGAGACCCATGCGACCTCATCGAGGCCATCCGTCAGGTGGGAATGGGCGGGACGTACCTGCCTCCGGCAATCGCCCGGAGCATCGCATTCGCCGGACCGGCATTCGCGCAAAGCCCGCTATCGAAGCTGACCGCGCGCGAGATCGAGATCCTGCGCCTGCTTGGAACGGGAAAAAGCCTCTCCGAGATCGCCTGGCTCGTCCAGTCTTCCTACAAGACCGTGGCCAATACGTCGTCGATCATGCGCCAGAAGCTTGGCGTCCGCAGCTCCGTCGAACTGGTCAGACTGGCCATTGCGAGCGGCGTGGCCTGATCCGCTCCAGGCCTCTCCGCGACACTCTTGCGCAGGAATCCGAACTCATGACGATACAGACCGTTTCGCTCAACAAATCGTATGGTGGCGTCCAGGGCGTCTACAAGCACGCCAGTCGCGAGACCAAGACCGACATGACATTCTCGGTCTATGTCCCGGCGCACGACGAAGGCGCGAAGCTGCCGGTCGTGTGGTATCTGTCGGGACTGACCTGCAACCACGCCAATGTCACCGAAAAAGGCGAGTTCCGCAGCATCTGCGCCGAACTCGGATTGATCTTCATAGCCCCTGACACCAGCCCACGCGGCGAAGGCGTACCCGGCGACGCGGCGAACGCCTATGATTTCGGCCTGGGCGCCGGTTTCTATGTCGATGCGAGCGAGGCCCCGTTCGCGCACAATTACCGGATGTGGAGCTATGTCACCGAGGAATTGCCACAACTCCTCGCCGAGCATTTTCCGGTCGACCTCAAGCGGCAATCGGTTCTCGGTCACTCCATGGGCGGTCATGGCGCGCTGACCGTCGCGCTACGCCATCCCGATCGCTACCGCGCCGCCAGCGCCTTTTCCCCGATTGTCGCGCCGTCGCAAGTACCCTGGGGACTCAAGGCGCTGGGCGGCTATCTCGGCGAGAACAAGGACGGATGGCGCAAGCATGACGCGGTGGCGCTGATCGAGGACGGCGCGCGATTTTCGGATCTTTTGGTGGATTACGGCGATGCCGACCCATTCCTGGTTGAACAGCTTCGGCCGGAACTGCTGAAAAGCGCCTGTGAAAAGGCGGATATTCCCCTCGTGCTGCGCCGCCAGCCCGGCTACGATCACAGCTATTATTTCATTTCGACCTTCATGGGCGATCATCTGCGCTGGCACGCGGCACGGCTGACCGGCTGAACGCATCTGCGCCTATTGCGGCGCGCCGTAATTCGGCGCCAGCAGCCGATTGCGGATCAGGTAGCTCATCGCGCGCGACCAGGATTCATCGGTATTGCCGCGAAGGTCGGCGCTCATCGACGTCATCATGCGGCCCGTGGCGACATCACGCAAATAGATGTTCATGTTGAGGATGAGGTTCGAGACCTTCTGCACGACACCGGTGATGACGAGATCGGCGCCAAGCTGCTTTGCGAACTGCAGATCGCAGCCGCCGCAAGCTTGTAAATTGTTGCGGTGCAGCGCGGCTTTGACCGAGGAAATGTCGAGCACCTGGAACTTGCCGGACGCCTCCAATGCCTTGCGCAGCTGATCGCCGACCTGGGCCAACCGCTCCTGTTCGTCCGCCCGCGGTCCATCCACTTCGCCCTGCAGGCTGGTGTCGAGCAGTTCGAAGTCGAAAACCGCGATCTTGGGCGCATCGGCGCGCGCCGGCGCGGAAGCCAGGAGCGTCAATGCCGCGAGGATGAGAAGTGCCTTCATGGTCGTGACCTTTAATGTGATGGCCGGACCGACCAAAGTGGGGTTGCAAGCTAGGTCAATTTGGTCATGTTGCAAACTGAAAGTCCCTCTATCGCTCGTTCAAACGAAGAGGAACCTCAGGGAGGATTCATGATCCGATGGTTGGTCGGGGCGATCGGTCTTGGTGCGATCAGCCTTGGTGCGATCAGCCTTGGCGCGATTAGTCTTGGCGCGATTAGTCTTGGCGCGATCAGCTTTGGCGCGATGGCCGGCCCGGCGCTCGCGGCGGAGCCGGTCGAAATCGGCATCGGGTATCTGCGCCGCGCCGGGACGCAGTCGACTTTGTCGCTGGTGGAACAGCCGGCCGAGGATGACGGCATCGCCGGCGCGCGCCTTGCCATCGACGACAACAACACCACCGGCAAGTTCCTCAATCAGCATTTCTCGCTACAGGAGATTCGGCTCAAGGAGGGCGAGGACGTCGCACAGGCGGCGGCGACGCTCGCCGATCATAACGGCTTCGTCATCGCCGATCTTCCGGCCGACGAGCTGTTGAAGGCCGCCGACGCGCTGCGCGGTCACGGAACCCTGCTGTTGAACGCCGGCGCGATCGATGACCGGCTGCGCGAGGAAGATTGCCGCGCCGATGTGATTCATGTCGCCCCCACCCGTTCGATGCTCGCCGACGCGCTCGCGCAATATCTGGTTTGGAAGCAATGGAAGCGCTGGATGCTGGTGAAGGGCTCGCACGACAAGGACAAGCTCTATGCCGATGCCTTCCGACGCGCCGCTTCCCGCTTTGGCGCCAAGATCGTCGAGGAGCGGACCTTCCAGGATACCGGCGGCGCCCGCCGCACCGACAGCGGCGTCACCTTGATCCAACGCCAGATGCCCGTGTTCACCCAGCAGGCGCCGGCCTATGACGTCCTGGTCGCCGCCGACGAGAGCGAAGTATTCGCGTCATATCTGCCCTACCGCACCTGGGACCCGCGGCCTGTGGCGGGCTCGGCAGGTCTGGTGCCGACCAGTTGGGACGCGGCGCAGGATCAGTGGGGCGCGATCCAGTTGCAGAACCGCTTTGTGAAATTGAATTCGCGGCGGATGACGGCGCTGGACATGCAGGCCTGGACCGCGGCGCGGATGATCGGCGAGGCCGCATCGCGGGTCAATTCCGGCGACGCGAAAGCGATATCGGATTTTCTCAAAGGGCCGAACTTTTCCATTGCGGCGTTCAAGGGCCAGCGCCTGACGCTGCGCGACTGGAACCTGCAACTGCGCCAGCCGATCCTGCTGGTCGACGGACGCATGGTGGTTTCGGTCTCGCCGCAGGAGGGTTTTCTGCATCAGTTCTCCGAACTCGACACGCTCGGCGTCGATCGCCCCGAAACCAAATGCAAACTGCACTGAGACGGAGATCGTGGATGTCGCGTCGTTGGCTGGTTTCCGCAATGGCCGTCTGGCTGGCGAGTGCCGCGCCGGCCTCGGCCGTCACCGCCTATGTCTCGAACGAAAAAGGAAACACGGTGTCGATCATCGATACCGACAAATGGGCCGTGACCGGCACCATCAAGGTCGGCCAGCGGCCGCGCGGGATCGAATTCACCAGGGACGGCAAGTTCGTGATGGTCGCGGTCGGCGATGACGACACCATCCAGGTGATCGATACTGCGACGAAGCAGGTGGTGGACACCCTGCCCTCCGGTCCCGATCCGGAATTGTTCACCCAGGATGCCGCCGGGAACACCCTCTATGTCGCCAACGAGAACGACAACACGGTAACGGTGATCGATCTCAAAACGCGTGCCCGCCTCGGCGACATTCAGGTCGGCGTCGAACCCGAAGGTATGGCCGTCAGCCCGGACGGAAAGATCCTGATCAACACCTCCGAAACCACCAATATGGCGCATTTCATCGACACCGGAACGCGCCAGGTCGTCGCCAATGTGCTGGTCGACTCGCGGCCGCGCTTTGCCGAATTCAAGCGCGACGGCTCCGAATTGTGGGTCTCGTCTGAGATCGGCGGCACGGTATCGGTGATCGACCCGAACAAGCGGGTCGTCACCGGCAAAATCAGCTTCAACATTCCGGGCCTGCGCAGCGAAGCGATCCAGCCGGTCGGGATCGGCATCACGAAAGACGGCAAGACCGCCTTCGTCGCGCTTGGCCCCGCCAACCGGATCGCCGTCGTCGATGCCACAAGCCACGCGGTCATCAAATATCTTCTGGTCGGCCAGCGGGTCTGGCACATGGCCTTCACTCCCGACGAGAAATACCTGCTGGTCACCAATGGCCTCTCCAACGATGTCTCCGTCATCGATGTCGCAGCCCAAAAGGTCATCAAGTCGATCCAGGTCGGCGAACTCCCCTGGGGCATCACGATCGCGCCATGACAACGATTGAAGCGCCGTCCACCAGCGAAGCAGGGCCAGACACTCGGTCCCGGCGGTATGCCGCTGACATTGCCGCGCTCCTGATCGATCACGTCAGCCATTGCTATGGACCCCGGCGCGCGCTGATCGACGTCGACTTCGCCGTCGCGCCCGCGAGCTTCACGGCGCTGCTCGGCCTCAACGGCGCCGGCAAGAGCACGCTGTTCTCCCTGATCACGCGGCTGTTCGGCGTCCAGGCCGGGCACATCAGCATCTTCGGCCATGACATCGGCGTTGCGCCAAGCGAGGCGCTGAAGCTGTTGGGCGTCGTGTTTCAGCCACGCACCCTCGACCTCGACCTCTCGGTCCGACAGAACCTGCTTTATCATGCCGCGCTGCACGGCATCGCGCGACGCAAAGCGAGCGAACGCAGCCATGAGGTCCTCACGCGCATCGGTCTTGCCGACCGCGCCGGCAGCAAGGTGCGGGACCTTTCGGGCGGTCAGATGCGGCGGCTGGAAATCGCCCGCGCCCTGCTGCATCGTCCGCGCCTGTTATTGCTTGACGAGGCAACCGTCGGGCTTGACGTCAAGGCGCGAGCCGACATTCTGGGCCATGTGCGGCAGCTCGTGACCGACCAGGGCATTGGAGTGCTGTGGGCGACTCATCTGTTCGACGAGATCATGCCAAGCGACGACCTCGTGGTGCTGCATCAGGGCAAAGTGCTCGCGCAGGGCCAGGTCGCACGCGTCATGGCCGACACCGGAGCCGCTGACGTCAACTCGGCATTCGCGCGCCTGACCGCTACCGCGGCAGATCCTGGAATCCCGACACCATGAGCGTCATCATCGCCGACCGTGACAGACCCGGATTCTCTGTCGCCGAATATGTCACCTGCCTGAGCGGCGTCGTCTGGCGCGAGGCGCTCCGCTTCCTGCACCAGCGCGAGCGCTTCGTCTCGGCGCTGGTGCGGCCATTGGTGTGGCTCTTCATCTTCGCCGCCGGCTTCCGCCAGGTGCTCGGCATCTCCATCATCCCGCCGTATGAGACCTACATCCCCTACGAGGTCTATATCGCGCCGGGCCTGATGGCGATGATCCAGCTGTTCAACGGCATGCAGTCCTCGCTGTCGATGGTTTACGACCGAGAAATGGGCAACATGCGCACCCTGTTGGTGAGCCCGCTGCCGCGATGGTATCTGTTGTGCTGCAAGCTGCTTGCGGGCACCGCGGTGTCGTTGCTGCAGGTCTATGCTTTCCTGTTGATCGCATGGTTCTGGGACATCACGCCGCCGCCGCTCGGCTATCTCACGGTCATACCGGCGCTGATCCTGTCCGGCCTGATGCTCGGCGCGCTCGGCATGCTGATTTCCTCCCGCATCAGGCAACTCGAGAACTTTGCCGGCGTGATGAATTTCGTGATTTTCCCGATGTTCTTCGCCTCCTCTGCGCTCTATCCGCTATGGCGGGTGCAGGAGGGCAGCCCGATGCTCTATTATGTGTGCCGGTTCAACCCATTCACGCATGCGGTCGAATTGATCCGCTTTGCCCTCTACGGACAGATCGACTGGATTTCGCTGGCGGTGGTTGGCGGCTGCATGCTGGTTTTCATGATCGGCGCGATCTATGCCTATGATCCTTCGCGCGGGCTGATCCGCCGCGGACCCGGTGGAGGCGAGGCATGAGCGGGCGAATCACCATCTTGGCATTGCTCGCGGTCGCGGCCTCGACGGGATGCTGCCTTGCCGCCGATCCACGTTATCCAGACTGGCCCTGCATGCAGGCTAAAGTCCCGGAGATCTCGGTCGCCGCGGTGTGGGCCGGCCCACCGCTCGATGACGTCCAGGACAAATGGAAGGACGACGCGATGGTCAGCGAGCTGGTTGCCAAGCTGGCGGCGCGGCGAACTCCGCTCGAGCAGGCGCAAAAGGCCATCGCCGATTTTCTCCAGGGCACGGCGGCTGACAAGACCGCGAAGGGCAAGCTCCTGTTCGCCGGCCTGTTCGATACGCTCAATGCCCAACGTGCGTCGGTCATGAACGGGCTCGAACGGGTGACCCGCAAGCAACGCGGGGCCGTGGACAAGATCCGGTCCGACACCGCTGCGCTGCAGGAGCTGCAAAGCGCATCCGCGCCCGATCAGCAGAAGATCGATGAACTCGGCAATCAACTGACCTGGGAAACCCGGATCTTCGAGGACCGCAGACGCGTGGTCAAATTCGTCTGCGAGGTGCCCACCACGATCGACCAGCGCCTGTTCGCGCTCGGCCGGGAGATCCAGCAGGATATGGAATAGCGGCCTTTTCACTGGACGAGCCGGGCGCAACGACTACTCGTCCGGCCTTGGCTCCGGTTGCGACTCGGCGAGCGGCAGCTTGGCGTGCTCCCAGCCATCGGTTCCTTCCGGGTACCAGGCGACATCGGCATATCCGAAGGACAGGGCGCGTTTGGCGGCGTTCCAGGACATCCAGCAATCCGTCAGGCAATAGAACACGAGCGAGGCCCGATTATTGCCGCCGGATGCGTGGGCGAGACCGCGCCGCAGATAATCCTCGGTGGCGGCCGCCAGCGTTCCGTAGCCGGTGTCCGGCAGCCAGATGCTGCCGGGGATATCGAACCGCGGCCTGTCGCGCCAAACGGTGCCCGCGGGCAGGTTTTTGGGCTTCGGCGCGCGGGGCAGCACATCGATGAACACGCCGCCCTTGGCACGCCAGATCGCCTCGGCCTCTGCAGTCGAAAGCACGCGCGCGCCCGCAAGTGTAGCCGGGACCGGCGCACGATAATTATCGGTGCGGTAGCCGTCAGGCTCCGGAACCCCTTCCTGCGCACCGGCTGATACCACGAGCACCCATGCCGCAACGATCAGGCCTGCGCCCTTCGATATCATGGCGACTTCGTCGTCGCCTCCGCACTGATCGGTTGATTGTTCTCATCGAGCAGGGGAATGCCAAAATCGAGCAGGATCCTGTTGATCTCTGGCTGATTCTCCTGGATCAGACGGTTGAGCTGCCGTTTCCAGTTCTGATCGGCCGGCCGGACGCCCATCCCGATGCGATAGATGAACTGAGGTCCGCTCGCTTCCTTGACCAGAAGCGTGACATGGAGCGGCGGGTTCGACTTTTTGGCATAGAAGCCCGCCATCGGTCCCCACAGCACGGCAGCGTCGATCTGTCCCGAATTCAGGTCGTCGATCATGGCTTCGACAGACGAATCAACGCGCGTATCGATCATCAGCGGATAGGGCTTGGCGTTCGCCATCAGCCCGGCGACCGCCATGTTGGTCGCGGGCGGCGTGCCGGCAATGATGCCGATATGCTTGCCTTTCAGACGCGCGTCTTCGAGCGTTTCAACGTCGTCAAGCCCGCTCCCGGGCTTTGCGATCAGCGCGTAGGACGTGCGGTAGTATGGATTGGTGCCTTGCGCGAGTTCGTCGCCTTGCGGAAATCCCATGATGACGTCACAACGGTGGGAGCCAAGCGTCACCCGCACGAAGCCGATCGCCTCGGGAAAATACATGTAGTCGAGCTTCTTCTGCAGCTTCGCGGCAAACAGCTCGGCGAGCTTGTTCTCGAATCCTTCGCCTTTCTCGTTCGAGAACGGCAGGTTCCTCGGGTCGGCGCAAACGCGCAAGACCTTGGGATCGACAAGCTCGATCGACAGGTCAGAATTGCTATCATTGCTCTGCGCGCGAGCGGCCTCGCGACCAACAAGGAGTGCGGTAACCGCCAGCAATGAAACCAGCAGGCAGCCAAGTCGCGCGGTGTTTGTCATCGCTGGCGTCTTTTCCTGATTGAGCCAATATTGATATGATAAAAATGCTATGCTTGCGGCGTGGAGCACGCAACATGAATAATCTTCGATCGATGTTGCGACGCAAACCAGTCTCGACGATGCAGCGGCGAGCGGTCGATGTGACTTCGTGGCGAGACAGAGGCGGAACCATGACTCAGCGGGCCTGCATCCTCGCCTTCTCGATCATGCTCGGCGCTGCGACGCCCTTGCCACTGCGGCAACAACAGCTTGCCGTCAGTGAAATTGCCGATGGCGTGTTCGTCCATACCGGCGTCACGGCGCTGATGACAGCCGAGAACGAGGGCGCTATCGCCAATGTCGGCTTCATCGTCGGGGAGAGTGCGGTCGCGGTCATCGATACCGGCGGCAGCGTGCGCGAGGGACGGGAACTGCTCGCAGCCGTTCGCGCGCACACCGACAAGCCGATCCGCTATGTCATCAACACACATGGCCATCCCGACCACGTCTTTGGCAATGCGGCTTTTGTCGAAGACGGAACCGTGTTTGTCGGCCACAAGAACCTGCCGCGCGCCATCGCCACGCGCGGACAGTTCTACCTCGATGCGTTTCGTCGTATCATGGGTAACGACTTGATCAACGACGTTCGCCTGATACCGCCGACGCTGCTCGTCGATGACGAAATCAAGCTCGATCTCGGCTCGCGCAGCCTGACCCTGCACGCCTGGCCGGCCGCGCATAGCGACAACGATCTGACGGTGTTGGACGAGCAGACCAAGACGCTTTTCGCCGGCGATCTTGTCTTCCTCGATCATATCCCGGTCGTGGACGGCAGTCTTCGCGGCTGGCTGAAAACCCTCGGCGAGCTCAGCCGCCTCCCCGCGCAACGCGTGGTTCCCGGCCACGGACCCGTCAGCGAATGGCCCGCGGCGTTAGCCGATGAACGTCGCTACCTCGAAACGTTGGCCTCGGATGTTCATGCCCTGGTTGCCCGCGGCGCGCCGATCACCGTTGCCGCCGATACCGCCGCCGCCTCCGAACGCACCAGATGGAAATTGTTCGACGACTACAACGCGCGCAACGCAACTGCAGCATTTTCAGAAATTGAATGGGAATAGTCCGTATAATCGCCTATATTGAGTTCGTTGCTTGTATCCTCAAAGAGGGTCGCGACCATGACAAGCCTTCACCTGCGCCTACTCTGCGTCGCCGGCATCCTGGGCGTCATGTTCGGCGCGCGGCTGCCGCTGGCCGTTGCGGATGAGGCATATGATCCCTGGCCCGGCCTGGTTAAGGACATCTTCGACGATCGTCCGATGAACGACGGCGCCGATGTCATCGGCATCGAAATGCCCTATCGTGCCGAGGATGCGGCCATCGTTCCCGTGACCCTGCGGACCAAGCTTGCGCCGAGCGACGACCGCCGGGTACTGAGGATTACGCTGGTGATCGACCAGAATCCCGCGCCGATCGCCGCCAAATTCGAATTGGGACCGGACGCCAGGGTCACTGAGATTTCGACCCGCGTGCGCGTCAACAATTATACCAACGTTCACGCCGTGGCCGAATTGAGCGACGGCAAGCTTTACGTGACAAAGACGTTCGTGAAGGCGTCGGGCGGCTGCTCGGCGCCCGCGGCCAAGGACGCCGACGAGGCCAAGAACAGGATCGGCCAGATGCGGTACCGGCAATTCGTCAAGGCCGGCGAGGGTCCGACCAGCGGGGCTCGCGAAGCGCAGATCATGATCGGCCACCCCAACAATTCCGGGCTGCAGATGGACCAGCTCACGCAACTCTATATCCCGGCTTTCTTCATCAACGAATTGAAGCTCTGGCAGGACGACAGCCTCGTGCTGGCAATGGAAGGCGGGATTTCGATTTCGGAGGACCCCAATATCCGCTTCACCTATGTCTCGAATGGCGCAAAGCGCTTCAGGGCAGAGGCCAAGGACACCGCGGGGCACGTCTTCCAGAACGAGTGGAAGATCGACGATTCCGGAATTTGACGCGTCGCGTTGCGATATCAAACCGGTGCGACAAGGCTCAGAGGCCGAGCCAAAGCGCCTGAGAGGCAAAATAATCCTAGAAGCACCTGACTTCCGCCTCGGCCTGGGCGCGCCGGAGGTCGTTCAGCGCGTTGGTGGCCTGTTCGGATGAGCGAAACTCGGAGCCGAGATTGCCCCGCACCTGTGACATGCTGAGCACCGTTTCGGCCGTGACATAGCGGTCATAGGGGATCACTGACGCGATCACGTCGATCGAGCAGGAGCATTGGTCGATCGACTGCCGGGTTTCGCCGTTGGCCTTCATGCAGCCGAACACATATTCCGCTCGCGCCGACGTCGGATAGTCGTTGACGTCTTGGGCGGATACTTGGGCGGATGCAAGGATAGCGGTCGCCGCAACTGCGGCCAGCGCGACGACCATGCGTCCAGTCAAACCAGCAAGTGCCATGAACTTCTCCCAGTGCCACGCGCCAAAGCTATGCTATGACTGCCGCGCTGAAAAGAACACTTCGAGGAAACGGCCCTGAGAACAATGAAGCATTGTGTTCGTATGCCGCTGGCTGCAGCACTCTTATGCGTGGCGCAGATCATCACCTGTCAGGCCGCGGAGACGGTGCGGGTTGCAGTGCAAAAAACCGGGACATTCGCCTGGGAACTTGCCGTCATTCGCGCCCATAGCCTCGACCGGCAGGCCAATCTTTCGCTTCAGGTCCAGGAGCTCGCGAGCCCCGAAGCCGGCAAGGTCGCGCTCCGCGCCGGCAGTGCCGACGTCATCATTTCCGACTGGTTGTGGGTGTCGCGCGAGCGCGGGCTTGGCGCCAAACTGACCTTCTATCCCTATTCGAGCGCCCTCGGGGCCGTCATGGTGCCGGACGCATCTCCAATACGAACGTTGGCCGATCTCAGGAGCCACAGCCTCGCGGTTGCAGGCGGCCCGATCGACAAAAGCTGGCTTCTGCTGCAGGCGTCGCTGAAAAAAAGCGGCATCGACCTGAAATCGGAGTCGACGATCGTTTACGGCGCACCTCCGCTGCTGATGGCAAAGGCGCTCGGCGGCGAAGTGGACGCCAACCTGAATTACTGGAATTTCTGCGCCGCGCTGGAAGCCAAAGGCTTCCGCCGCGTGGCCGACATCGCCGACATCCTGCCGAAGCTTGGCGCCAAGGGCCGTACCGCGATGGTCGGTTATGTGTTCGATGAGAATTGGGCAATTCAGAACCATGATTTGGTTGCACGCTTCATCGCCATGACGCGCGCGGCCAAGGACATCATGGCGAATTCGGATGCGGAGTGGGACAAGATCGCGCCGCTCACGGGTGCCTCAGACCCTGCAACCTTGCGTGCCTATCGCGATCGCTACCGGGAGGGCATCCCGCGCCGCGCGATCGATGATGAGGAAGCCGACGCCCGCGTTCTGTACCGTGTGTTGGCGTCGATCGGCGGTCGTGACATTGTCGGGCCGGAACCAGAACTGGATTCCGGAACGTTCTTCCACGCGGCCCCCGGAGGTTGAGGTGCTGCGCCTGGTCTCGTTCGCCCTGTTTCTGCTCACCTGGTGGCTGGCGTCATGGCTCGTTGGCGCGACGAAGCTGCCAGCTCCGCCCGCGGTGCTCACAGCCATGCTTGGCGAAGCGCGGTCCGGCGCGCTGCTGCTCAATTTATCCGCGACCTTGGGACGTGTCGCCCTCGCCTTTGTGCTGGCCATGACGCTCGGCACTGCGATCGGCTATTTGATGGGCCGGGTGCGGCTTGCCAACCGGCTCGGCGATCCCTGGCTGATCCTGCTGCTCAACCTGCCGGCGCTTGTCGTCATCGTGCTGGCCTATATCTGGGCCGGTTTGACCGAGGTCGCCGCCATCGCCGCCATCGCCATCAACAAGCTGCCAACTGCCGTGGTCACGCTGCGGGAGGGCACGCGGACTCTCGACCCGGCGCTCGACGAAATGGCCACCGTGTTTGCGATCCCGCGCGGCAAGGCGTTCCGGCACATCATCCTGCCGCAGCTCGCTCCCTATATCGCCGCTGCGGCACGATCGGGACTTTCGCTGGTCTGGAAAATCGTGCTGGTCGCCGAATTTCTTGGCCGTCCGAATGGCGTCGGCTTCGAGATCGGCGTGGCCTTCCAGCTGTTCGACATGCCGCTTCTGCTCGCTTACTCGCTGAGCTTCGCGGCGGTCGTGCTTTGCATCGAAACCATTTTGGTGCAGCCATTCGAGGCCCGGCTGTCCCGGTGGCGGCCTCGTGCGGCTTGAGGTCGATATCACCGGCAAGGTCTTCAAGAATGTCGCGGGTGAGCGCCACGACGTGCTGGTCGGCATCAATTTTACGCTCGCCTCAGGAGAGGTCGGCGTCTTCGTGGGGCCGTCCGGTTGCGGCAAGAGCACGATGCTCCGGATACTGGCTGGCCTCGACCACCAGTATCAGGGAGAGGTCCTGCGTCCGGCAGCGGCACGAATCGGCATGGTATTTCAGGAACCGCGACTTCTGCCGTGGCGCTCGGTGGAGGACAATGTCCGGCTCGCCGCACCTCAGGCCGACGAGGCAAAGCTTGCAACGCTGTTCGCGATCCTTGAACTGAGCGCACACCGCAAGCACTTTCCGGGCGAATTGTCGCTTGGCCTCGCCCGGCGCGCCGCGCTCGCACGCGCCTTCGCCGTCGATCCCGATTTCCTCATTCTCGATGAGCCATTGGCGTCGCTCGACGATGCCCTTGCCGCACGCCTGCGCGAGGAGATCACCACGCTGGTGGGACGCCGGGCGACGACCACAATCCTGGTCACTCACAATCTGGAGGATGCGATTCGTCTCGGCGACCGGCTGTTTCTGTTGTCCGCGCGCCCCGCCCGCATTCTGCATGTGCTGCCCATTCGCACGCCTCGCGCAGCGCGGACCGAGACGGAAATCAAGGACATCAGAACTCAGCTCGCGAGATTGAACCTTGCAAATATCTGAACCGGGGGCCCATGCTTGACGCGCGTGGCATTACGCCGTCACGTCATCGACCAAAAAATGCCAGTTCGAAAATGCCGCGGAGGTTGAGCGTGTCGCGCGTCTTGATTGTGATCTGTGTGGTCTCGCTTGCCCTGCCAGGCCCGTCGGCCGCGACCGGAAAGGGCATCCGGCTGTGGAATTTGACC
>NZ_JBAURI010000891.1:0-5090 GCF_049581145.1 Bradyrhizobium sp. | reverse complement strand
CGCGCTGTCCCGCAAGCAGCCTGCCCACATCCGCAGCAAAGCCGCCGGCGCGCTGGTTGCGGGCCTGCAGCGCTACCCCGATGCTCTTGCCAGTCTGGTGATCAGCCACAGCGCGGCGAAGTCCATGCTTGCCGTCGGGCCCTTGCTCGCGGCTGCCGCAATTGCTCTGGTGTCATGGGAGGCAGCGCTCACGCTGTTTCTCGCGATGCCGGTCATGATCGTCTTCTTTGCGCTGCTCGGCGGCGTCATCCGCAACCGAGCCGAGGCGCAGGAGAAGGCGTTCGGCCGGCTCGCGGCACAGTTTTCCGACCGCATCCGGACGTTGCCGACCATCCTCGCCAACCACGCCCTGCAGGAGGAGCACGGCAAGATCGAAGGGCGGATGACGCTCTATGCCGACAGCACGATGGGCGTTCTCAAGGTCGCATTCCTCAACGCCGGTATCATCGACTTCTTCTCCGCGTTGGCCATTGCCGTGCTCGCGGTGTTGCTCGGCCTCGGCCATCTCGGACTCGCCCACGTTCCCGGCTTTTCCGGCCTGGCGCTGTGGCAAAGCCTGTTCATTCTCGTCATCGCCGCGGAGTTTTTCACGCCGTTCCGACGCTATGCCGAACAGTACCATCTCAAGGCTGAAGGTCAGGCCGCCGCGAAGGAGCTGGACTGGTACCTCGCCGAATCCGACGCGCCGGAGCGCCAGCCTTTTGCGATTAGCGGGACTTTCGACGCGGCCTCGCTCCCACCGGTTGGCCTGGTCGTGATTTCGGGACCGAGCGGTGCCGGGAAATCGACCCTGCTGCGCATGCTTGCCGGAATCGAAACGGCATCCTTCGATATCAGGTCACTGCCCGAGCAGCTGGCGAAAGGATGCGACTGGATCGCCACGGACATTTATGTCCCGGCCGGCACGCTGGGCGACGCGATCGCCTGGAATCGCGGCAGCCGAGACGAGGCCGCGCTGCGAGAGGCGGCGGCCCACGTCAGACTGCTCGACGAGCGGCTGCTGCCCGGCGGACTCGATGCCCGTATTGCCGAGGGTGGCGAGAATCTGTCCGGCGGACAACGCATGCGGATCGGCGTTGCCCGCATCCTGCTCTCCGATGCTGCGGTCATCGCCGATGAGCCGACGGCCAAGCTTGATCCGCAAACCGCGACGCTGGTCCGACAGGTCCTGACGGAGGTGGCGGCACGGCGCCTGGTCGTCGTCGCCACCCACGACGAGCGGCTGATCGAACACGCGAACCGGCACTACGTTCTGCAGCCCCAAACCGAGCAGGCGGTCGCCGCATGAGCCTTGGATCAATCACGCCTGCAACCCCGAGGGTCTCGCCCATCACGCGCGCCAAATTGCCGTCCGCGCCCTCAGCCAAGTCGGTGGCCGTGGCCAAGTCACCGTGGCGGATGGCCATCGTGCTCGCCGTCGCGGCTTCGGCCTCCGGGATTCTGCTCACCGGCGTGTCCGCCTGGTTCCTTGGCGCGGTGGCGCTGGCGGGCCTCGGACCGGCCGCACTGGCCTTCAATTTTCACACACCGGCCGCCCTGGTGCGGCTGTTCGCACTGAGCAAGACGCTCGGCAAATATGGCGAACGGGTGGTTGGGCATCGCGCCGCCCTGCTCGACCAGGTCAGGCGCCGCGCGCGGCTGTTCCTGGCGATGGCGCACGCTCCGGCTATTCGCGCTGCCGGCTGGCAGCTCGGGAACCAGGACCGCCTGGCCGACTATATGGAGGATGTCGAAGACGTTGACTACGCGCGCCTGCGGGTCGGGATGCCGCTCGGCGTTCTCTTGACCGGCACATCGCTGCTTGCCGGTGCGACGGCATGGCTCGCGCCTCTGGCACTTTTGCCGATCGCGCTACTGTCGGTCGCGCTGGTGGCAACGCTGCGCCACCTGCTGCCGATGCTGCAACAGCAATGGACCACGGTGCGAACCTCGCAGAGGGCCGCGGGTCGTTTACTGGGCGCCGCGCTGGCCTCGGTCGTCCCGCTCCAGGCCGAGCGCGCCTTCCCGGACATTCTCGCCCTCGCCTTCGGTCATTTCAGCGAAGCGGAAGCTGGCCGACTTGCACAGCGGCGCGCTCTCGCCGCACTCGATATGCTTGCCGGCCTCGCCGGCCCCGTCGCGGCGCTCAGCGTCCTGGTCGCGGCCTGGTATGCGGGAAGCCGTGGTAGCGCGCTTCTCACCCCGGCCTTTGTCGGGTTCGCGTGGCTCGCGCTTGGCGAGACCGCCCATAGCGTCTCGCGGATTGCCGTCGGCGGGGTGCGAGAGCGTGCCGCCCGCGACGGACTGAAGGGTTGGTCCAAGGACTGGTCGGAGGATAACGGATCGACAGCCGCCGCGAGACCGGCACCGTCGCGCGCCGCCTTGCAGGCTCTGGTGCTCGCGGGCGTGCCGCGACAGGCACCCGATGGCCGCCGGCTTGGCGAAGCCATCAACCTGACCTGCCGCGCCGGACATCCCACCGCACTTGTCGGCGCGAGCGGCGCCGGCAAGACGACCCTGCTCAAGCAAATCGCCGGCTGGATCGGCGCCGAACACGACGGTCAGTTCATCGGCGATGGCGTGGTGATGCTCGGCGCCTACCGCCGCGCCCTGTCGCAGCTCTGCCTGCACGATGCCGCGGTTCTCTCCGATACGGTTCGGGCTAATCTGTTTGCGCCCGCCGCATCGGAAGCGGGGTGCTGGATGGCGCTTGCCGCAGTGGAGCTCGACGGCCGCATCAGGGATGCGGGCGGGCTCGACGCCTGGATCAGCCAGGACATGCTGTCGCTCGGTGAAGCACAGCGACTCAATCTGGCGCGGACACTGCTCAGCGATGCTCCGCTCGTCTTGTTCGACGAGCCCGTCGAACATCTCGATGTCGAGCAGGCGTCGCGGATCCTGACGCGGGTGCTCGCGCAACTGGCGGACCGAATCGTCGTTTATTCGAGCCACACCGAGCGCCCCGCGCCCGGCGCAGTCAGCATCCAGCTTGGCTCCGGGCGCGCCATGACCGGATGAACGGGACTTCGCCGTCGTGGACTCCCCCTATCAAAAAGCCGGCGGCCTCGCGACGCGCCGGCTTCCAGATTGACAGATTGGGTCGGCTAGACCTTGACCAGCGGCCCCTTCGAGGCCGGGCCCTTTGAGCCGCCGCCACCACCACCGCCGCTCGGCTTCGACTTGCGCTTGCGCGCGATCGGTAGCTTTTCCGGCTTCGGCGTGACCGGTCCCTCGACGTATTCGAAGCCGATCTTCTCCTTGTCGGCTTCCACGCTCGCCTCGTCCTTCACCAGAACGACGCGGACATGGCCGCCGCCCTTGAGCGTACCGAACAAGACCTCGTCGGCCAGTGGCTTCTTGATGTGCTCCTGGATCACGCGGGCCATCGGTCGCGCGCCCATCTGCTCGTCGTAGCCATGCTGAATCAGCCAGTTCTTCGCAGGCTCCGACAACTCGATCGTGACGTCGCGATCGGCCAGTTGGGCCTCCAGCTGCAGCACGAACTTCTCGACCACCATGCCGATCACGTCGGCATTGAGATGCGCGAACGAGACGATGGCATCAAGCCGGTTGCGGAATTCCGGCGCGAACTGCCGGTTGATCGCCTCGTGATCGTCGCCTTCCCGCTTGTTGCGGGTGAAGCCGAAGGCCTGCCGGGCCAGATCGGCGGCGCCCGCATTGGTGGTCATGATCAGGATGACGTTGCGGAAGTTGACCTGCTTGACATTGTGGTCGGTCAGCCGGCCATGGTCCATGATCTGCAGCAGCACGTTGTAGAGATCGGGATGCGCCTTCTCGATTTCATCGAGCAGGACGACGCAATGCGGATGCTGATCGACGCCGTCGGTCAGCAAGCCGCCCTGATCGAAGCCGACATAGCCTGGAGGCGCACCGATCAGACGCGACACGGTATGCCGCTCCATATATTCGGACATGTCGAAGCGCAGCAATTCCACGCCGAGCGAGGCGGCCAGCTGTTTTGCCACTTCGGTCTTGCCGACGCCGGTGGGCCCCGAGAACAGGTAGCAGCCGATCGGCTTTTCCGGTTCGCGAAGGCCCGCGCGCGCCAACTTGATCGAAGCCGACAACGATTCGATCGCCTTGTCCTGGCCGAACACCACGCGCTTCAGGGTCTGCTCGAGGTGCTTCAGCACCTCGGCATCATCCTTCGACACGCTCTTCGGCGGAATCCGCGCCATCGTCGCGATGGTGGTCTCGATCTCCTTGAGGCCGATCGTCTTCTTGCGCTTGTTCTCGGCGACCAGCATCTGCGCCGCGCCGGACTCGTCGATCACGTCGATCGCCTTGTCGGGCAGCTTGCGGTCGTGGATATAACGCGACGACAGTTCCACCGCGGCCTCGATGGCCTCGTTGGTGTACTTCAACCGGTGGTAATCCTCGAAATAGGGCTTCAGGCCCTTCAGGATCGCGATCGCGTCCTCAACCGTCGGCTCGTTGATGTCGATCTTCTGGAACCGACGCACCAGCGCGCGGTCCTTTTCGAAGTGCTGGCGGTATTCCTTGTAGGTCGTCGAGCCCATGCAGCGAATGGTGCCCGACGCCAGCGCCGGCTTCAGCAGATTGGAGGCATCCATCGCCCCTCCGGAAGTGGCGCCCGCGCCGATCACGGTGTGGATCTCGTCGATGAACAGGATCGCGTTCGGATGCGGCTCCAATTCCTTCAACACCTGCTTCAACCGCTCCTCGAAATCACCGCGATAGCGGGTGCCGGCAAGCAGCGTGCCCATGTCGAGCGAGAACACGGTCGCGGCAGCCAACACTTCCGGCACCTCGCTGTCGACGATCCGTTTTGCGAGTCCCTCCGCGATCGCGGTCTTGCCGACGCCGGCCTCGCCGACGAACAATGGATTGTTCTTCTGCCGGCGGCACAGCACCTGGATGGCGCGGTTGATCTCGGAATTGCGACCGATAACCGGATCAATCTTGCCGTCGCGTGCCTTCTTGTTGAGGTTGACGCAATAGGTTTCCAGTGCCTCGCCCTTTTTCTTGGAATCCTCGTTGCCCTTGGTCTCGGTTTCCTCGTCGACGCCGCGCACCGGGCGGGCCTCGGAAACGCCGGGACGCTTGGCAATGCCATGGCTGATGTAATT
>NZ_JBAURI010000890.1:0-3996 GCF_049581145.1 Bradyrhizobium sp. | reverse complement strand
ATCATGCTGTGGACCAACCTCTCGCAATCCGGCCGGGTTAGTTCAACAATGCCGATTTTTCGCAATTCGTTTTCGAGGATCGCGGCCATGATCGATATGATACGCATTTGCCTCGTTCCTCTCCCGGCGCACTTTGCACAGAAGCTTGTCGTGCATGCGGGGATTACTCGTGGTCTCTGAAGCTGCGATAAAGCAATGGTGTGTGGGCGACGTCGCAAACTGCTTCGATCAGGAAACGTACGGCCCTTGTATCCCAATCAATCCGATCGATGGGCACTTCCCAGTACTGGGATAATACATACGCGGCGTGGCGCGCTTTCACGCCCAAACCCGCTAATGTATGCGCGGGCGTCTCCATGATCGCCCGTTCGATAGAATCGAGACGGGTAAGGATTGCCTCGACCTCCCTCGTGAAAATTTCGCAGCCAGCTTCTCCACGGCCGATGTCGAGTTCTGCGGCCAGGGCGTGGAATCGCTTCTCAAGATCCAGCAGGGCGGCGTCGCTGTGTCGCGCGCCTGTCTCGGAATGCGTCGTTGTAACGGCATCAGCCCCCGAGGGGGCAGCCGCTTGGAAAGAAAGGCCGGCCTCCTGCTTATCCGCCATTTATTTTGTATCCGGTAAACGCAAACCGTTAGGAAAAGACGAATAGCGTTTAAAATCGCGGGTGTCAACGTTTTTCGTGGCTGGTAGACGGAAAACGTGATTTACACTGAAATGGCGCATGGATGACCCCCGATCAATCTCGGGCAGCCCGCGGACTGCTCGACTGGTCTCAAGCCGAATTGGCGGCTCGGTCAAACCTGAGCGAGAGCACCATCCGCGACTTTGAAAAGGGCCGACGGATTCCTTCGATCAACAATCTGGCCGCTATTCGCCGCGCGCTTGAGGCGGCCGGAGTGGAGTTTATCGATGGCGACCAACCCGGGGTCCGATCAATACGTTGACGATAGATGTTTCGAAGCAAACACGTCCTTGCCCGACCATTTGTGCACGCTTTGAAGCCGCCGGCGCGCGCCCGTCGACTGAGCCTGCTACGGACGGCGCCTCACCCGACCGTCCACCGCCGCCGGTCAAGCGGTAATTGCGCCGTGCGCGGTTAGCTGCGCGACTTATTGAGGCCGGGCACTTGGATGGAGAACTCCCGCCAGTCAATTTCGTTGCCCGATTCTTCCAGCTAATCGCGCCAATCCGCAGCGCACGTGGCGAAAGATCGCACGCGCTGGGACATATTCGGCGTCCCCCATACCACCTGTTCGTCGCCTCCGCGTGCATGCTCTAGACGGAAGTTGCGTCTGCAACTTCCGTCTAGAACGTCCGAAGCGCAATCGGACCGCTCTCTGTGCGCACGCTGTGGCGATTGCGCCGAGGCGCCTGGGTCGCTTCGGCGAGTGGTTCGTCGATGGCCGCTCCCACGCTTTCCGGCGCATTTTCTGCAGATCTTCCGCACTCACCGGACGGCGCGCTCAACGCATCAAACTTGGCGTCCGAGAGATCGTGTTTCCGGCAGTAGTGTTCCCGTGTCCAGCGCGCTCCGATACGAGGCCGCAACGTGGTTCGACCAGAACGGGTTGTCGGCGTCTTCCCGGAAACGACGAGACATCAAAAGACGCGCACGATTCGCACGCTTACGTAGGAGGAGAGTGATGGCAAGATAAAGCGGGTTTCCCCGCTTCCGGAACGGTGTTCCTAAGTATTTGTCTGCACATTGTTTGAGGTCGGTTTTCGACGTTTCGTCGAACTTTGGCGAGCGGCGCTTTTCCCGATTATCGTTCTGTTTCAATGCGCCGAGAGCCATCGCCTGCGACATGCCGCAAATCGGAGATGGCCGCGTGCTCGCCGGCGCGGGTATTTCTACGCTCCATCACGCGCACGGCGTTTCTGGCCTTGCGCGATCACGTTCGACTTCCAATCGTCGTCCGATGGCGCGCAACGAGGATGACTTTCGCATACGTCCGGGTAACGTCCGCGACCGTGGCGGCGGGCAAGAAACCTCCCGCTCTATCGGCCCGGCGCGTGGACGCCCGACCAGCTTCGTCGGTGAGGTTCATCGGGCGATCCAGCACGCTGGCGGCAATCCCAACCGCGACCCCGGCACCGGGAAGGGAGGTGGCCGGTTCAACGCGCGGGGCCGTGGGTGCGGCAACGGCGTTGAAACTGAAGGATCGGAATGTGTGGAGCAGGGCGCGCACGCGGGCGCGGCGGGTGGCGGTGAAGGCCCGCGTCGTGAAGGCGAACTTGCGGGGCGGAGCTGCCCGCGGACGGCAGTTCGTTGGCGCCAAGGCCGTTGATGCACACCTGCGTTACCCTGAACGGAAGGGCGTAACAAAGGATGTTACAAAAGGCCAAGTCTATTCCGCGGAGCGTGACGCGGAGGATGGCCATGCTTTTCTGACGCGGGCCCGGGAAGACCGGCATCAGTTCCGCTTCATCGTCTCCGCCGAGGGACGACCGGAGCTGTCCGATCTACGCACCACCGCCCGCGACCTGATGCGGCAGCAGAAGGCACCTCCGGACCGAGCTCGACTGGATCGCGGTCGATCACCACAGCACAGAACATCCGCACACCCATATCCTCCTGCGCCGCGTCACGGAGGACGGCACGACCCTCAACATCGCCGGCGACTGCATCGCCTACGGCACCCGCGAACGCTCCAGCGAGCTCGTTACCCGGGAACTGGGACGGCAGACCGAGTTGGAGGTGACGAAGCAGCTTAGGCGAGAAGTGGACGCCGATGACTTTACCCGGCTCGACCGGATGCTGATCGCCGAGGCAGCAGGGCAGGGAGTTTTCGGACCTGCGTCCCGACCAGGACATGCGCGACACCTTCCGCCAGAACCGTGCTGCTTGATCGAGCGGGCGCGTAAGCTGGAGCGCATCGGGCTGGCGGCAGAGGTCGAGACGGGCAAATGGATGGTGTCGCCCAAGGCCGAGCCTGTGCTGCGGGAGCTTGGGGAGCGCGGCGACATCATCAAGACCATGCACCGGCGTTGGAACGCGAACGGCTGGCGGAGGACCGCCATCCCGCACAGTACGTAGTGCCACCGAGCGCATCGACGGCCGCGTGCTCGAGATGGATGCTACCCTCGCCGAGGACGTTGGCCGAGCTATGATCGCAGCGGCCGGTTCGGCCCCTCCGCCGGGGCCGCGCGCTTCGAGCGCTAGCCGTGGCATTGGGTGTGGAGCCCTCCGACCTGCTGAAGCCGACCGGCTGAAGTGGGCAGTCCGTAAGACGATTGTTTGTGCGAACAGTCCCACAAGAAGATGGCCAACTATTAGTCCGCCCTCGGGCAGCAAATCTCTTTGCAAGCGTCTACTACAGTTCTCACCGGGAACGCCGCAAAAATTCCCTGCGTTCGGGACACAACCGTCGGAAAGGCCGGACCATCGGTTGGTCGTCGAAACTGTACAGCGCCCAAGCTCCCCAGGGCACGCTGACGGGCCCTTGTTCGTTTGGGCAGCCGTCTTAAAGAGTCTCGGAAAACAATGAAGCCATTTTTCCCCAAAAGATTTCCTAATCCGTTGAGTTTGTTGGCTTTCCCCGCTTCCTAGGGAGTGGCGCGGTGCCAAGTGCGTTGAACTCTGTCGCCTGATATGGCGGCCGCGGTAAAGCCGAGCAGCCACGAACCGAGTCTTGCCGTGAATGCTATTTGGCCGCAGAAGAAATGGGATAGGCGGGAATTCCGACGCTCACGGTCTGAATCTGCCTCCTCTTCTGCTCCTCACTGACGGAATCGTCCTGCAGTTGGTCTTCAACATCGCGGCGGGCAAATAACCCCGCGCACTTAAATTGATGGCCCACCCCGGTGGTTCTGAGCACGGTATCTGATGGGCAGCGGGGCATCGCCCTCACTGAGTGTGAGCGGCGGAGCGCGGCGATCAGGTGGGGGTTGACGGATCGAGCTGATCGACGAGCTTGTGGAAGACGGCCTCGAAGTCGGGGTCGTAGCTGTCGGGGTTGGCTCGAATGAAGTCGATGACTTTGCGGTAGCAATCA
>NZ_JBAURI010000889.1:0-17432 GCF_049581145.1 Bradyrhizobium sp. | reverse complement strand
GGTAGTCGTCGGGCGCGGTGGCTGATTGATAGAGGCCGATCGCGAGTACGAGGGCGGTGATGCCGATCAGCCACGGCAAGACCCGCCCGGTGAGCGCCAGGAATTTTGTCGGATTGGCAAGCTCGGTCAGCTTCTCGATCAGCGTCATGACACCCTGTTAGTCGTCGCGGGCCTCGCAGGCAATCAGCATAAAGCCGCTTGCCAAGAGTTGATCGTGATCAAGCGGCCGGCAAGGCGGATCAGTCCAGGCCCTGCCGGAGGCTGGCGGCCGCGGCGAACGGCCCGACCACGAAGCTGACCAGCGACAGCGCACACAGGATTGAAAACGGCGCCCCGAACGCGGTTGGTCCGGTGATCGCGGCGTCCGAGGCGGCCACGCCGAAAATCAGCACCGGAATCGCGAGCGGCAGCACCAGAACGGCCAGCAGCAATCCGCCGCGATGCAGGGTGACCGCAAGCGCTGCGCCGATCATGCCGGTGAAGGTCAGGGCCGGGGTGCCGGCGAGCAAGGTCAAAGCCACCGCCGCGGTCGACGAAGTGTCGAGATTGAGCAACAGTCCAAGGACCGGGGTGGCGACCACCAGTGGCAGGCCGGCGGCGATCCAGTGCGCCAGCGCTTTGGTGGCGCAGGTGAGTTCCAACGGCGTCCGGCTCATCACGATCAGGTCGAGGGAACCATCGTCATGGTCCGCCGTGAACAGCCGGTCCAGCGTCAGCAGGCTGGCGAGCAGCGCGCCGAGCCAGAGGATCGCGGGTCCGAGCCGGGCCAATAGCCCCAGATCGGGGCCGATCGCGAACGGCATCAGCACCACCACGGTCAGGAAGAACAGCACGCCGATCAGCGCGCCGCCGCCGACGCGAAGGGCGATCCGGAGGTCGCGTCGGATCAGGGCGCCGAGCGCGGTCACGCGCGGCCCCCGATTCGCAACTCCCGGGCATCAAGCCCGAGTTGCGAATGGGTCGCGGCGACGATCAGGCCGCCGCCCGCGAGGTGATCGCGCATCAGGCCGATCAAGATATCCTGTCCCGCGACATCGAGCGCGGCCGTCGGTTCGTCCAATAGCCAGAGCGGCCGCCGCACCGCGATCAGCCGGGCGAGCGACAGCCGCCGCCGCTGGCCGGCCGAGAGGTACCCCGCCGGCAGATGCGCGGCATGATCGAGCCCGATCGCGGCGAGGCCTTTGCCGGCATCGAACCTCTCGCCGCCCAGGAAATCCCGCCAGAAGCCGAGGTTTTCGCTCACGCTCAAGGCGGGCTTCAGCGCATCGCGGTGGCCGAGATAATGCGCCTGTTCGGGGAGCGTGAGTTCGCTCTCGCCGCCCTCCAGCACGATCGATCCCCCGGCCAATGTCAAAAGCCCCGCGATCAGCCGCAGCAGCGAAGTCTTGCCCGAGCCATTGCGTCCGACCACGGTCAAAAGCTCGCCGGCGGAGGCTTGAAAATCAAGCCCGGAAAATATGTCCCGCCCGCCGCGGACACATCTGACGCCGCTTCCCAACAGCCGCATGTCGCTCCTTCACAGGCCTCTGATTTCGTGGGGTACCGCGGCAGAATTTGTGGGTCGCAAGCCGCTGCGGCATGTTTGTCGGTGTGGCGGTCTCGAATTAAAACTTCTATAAGCCGGAACTTGATGCAGCACACAATCATCCGCTGCAAGCCATCACGCCACTCCTCTGCAGACGGTTTTATAATACCCCTTGCCGGGTATAACGGACAATCGGGATTTCCTCACATGACCTCGCTCGACAGCTTCAAATGCCAGAAGACCCTCCGGGTCGGTCTCAAGTCTTATGTATATTACAGCCTGCCTGCCGCCGAGAAAAACGGTCTGAAGGGGATCTCGAAGCTGCCCTACTCGATGAAGGTGCTGCTGGAAAACCTGCTGCGCAACGAGGATGGCCGCACCGTCAAGAAAGAGGACATCGTTGCGGTCTCGAAGTGGCTGAAGTCGAAGAGGCTCGAACACGAGATCGCGTTCCGCCCGGCGCGGGTGCTGATGCAGGACTTCACCGGCGTGCCTGCGGTGGTCGATCTTGCCGCCATGCGCAACGCAATGCAGACGCTTGGTGGCGACGCCGAGAAGATCAATCCGCTGGTGCCGGTCGATCTCGTCATCGACCACTCCGTGATCGTCAACTTCTTCGGCGACAACAAGGCCTTCGGCAAGAACGTGGCCGAGGAATACAAGCAGAACCAGGAACGCTACGAGTTCCTGAAATGGGGCCAGAAGGCGTTCTCGAATTTCTCGGTGGTGCCGCCCGGCACCGGCATCTGCCATCAGGTCAATCTCGAATACCTGGCGCAGACGGTGTGGACGAAGAAGGACAAGCTGACCGTTGGCAAGAAGACCGGCACGTTCGAGGTCGCCTACCCGGATTCGCTGGTCGGCACCGACTCGCACACCACCATGGTGAATGGCCTCGCCGTGCTCGGTTGGGGCGTCGGCGGCATCGAGGCGGAGGCAGCCATGCTTGGCCAGCCGCTGTCGATGCTGCTGCCGGAAGTGGTGGGCTTCAAGCTCAAGGGCCAGCTCAAGGAGGGCGTCACCGCGACCGACTTGGTGCTGACGGTGACGCAGATGCTGCGCAAGCTTGGCGTGGTCGGCAAATTCGTCGAGTTCTTCGGCCCCGGCCTCGACCATCTCTCCGTCGCGGACAAGGCGACCATCGGCAACATGGCGCCTGAATATGGTGCGACCTGCGGCTTCTTCCCGGTCGATGCTGCGACCATCGATTACCTGAAGACCTCGGGTCGCGCGTCGGCGCGGGTCAAGCTGGTCGAAGCCTACGCCAAGGCGCAGGGCCTGTACCGCACCGCGCGCTCGGAAGATCCCGTGTTCACGGAGACGATCACGCTCGATCTCGGCGACGTCGTGCCGTCGATGGCCGGACCGAAGCGTCCCGAGGGCCGCGTCGCACTGCCTTTGGTCTCCGAAGGTTTTGCCGGGGCGATGGCAAGCGAGTACAAGAAGGCCGACGACTCGGCGCACCGCTATGCCGTCGAGAATCGGGAGTTCGATCTCGGCCACGGCGACGTGGTGATCGCGGCTATCACCTCCTGCACCAACACCTCGAATCCAAGCGTGCTGATTGGCGCGGGACTGTTGGCGCGGAACGCCGCGGCGAAGGGATTGAAAGCCAAGCCGTGGGTCAAGACATCGCTTGCCCCGGGCAGCCAGGTGGTCGCGGAATATCTTGCCAATTCCGGCCTGCAGAAGGATCTCGACAAGGTCGGCTTCAACCTGGTCGGCTTCGGCTGCACGACCTGCATCGGCAATTCGGGTCCGCTGCCCGAGGACATTTCGAAGTCGATCAATGACAACGGCATCGTGGCCGCCGCGGTGCTCTCGGGCAACCGCAACTTCGAAGGCCGCGTCAGCCCTGACGTTCAGGCGAACTATCTCGCCTCGCCGCCCTTGGTCGTGGCCTATGCGCTCGCCGGCTCGGTGACGAAAAATCTCGCGACCGACCCGCTCGGCGAAGGCAAGGACGGCAAGCCGGTCTATCTGAAGGACATCTGGCCGACGGTGAAGGAGATCAACGCCTTCATGAAGAAATATGTCACCGCCGCGATCTTCAAGAAAAAGTACGCCGATGTGTTCAAGGGCGACACCAACTGGCGCAAGATCAAGACGGTCGAGAGCGAAACCTATCGCTGGAACATGAGCTCGACCTACGTGCAGAACCCGCCTTACTTCGAGGGCATGAAGAAGGAGCCTGATCCGATCGTCGATGTGGTCGAGGCGCGGATCCTGGCGATGTTCGGCGACAAGATCACCACCGACCACATCTCGCCCGCCGGTTCAATCAAGCTGACCTCACCGGCCGGAAAATTCCTCAGCGAGCACCAGGTGCGGCCCGCCGACTTCAATCAGTACGGCACGAGGCGCGGCAATCACGAGATCATGATGCGCGGAACCTTCGCCAACATCCGCATCAAGAACTTCATGCTGAAGGGCGCCGACGGCAACATCCCCGAAGGCGGCCTGACCAAGCATTGGCCCGACGGCGAGCAGATGCCGATCTACGATGCGGCGATGAAGTATCAGGCCGAGAACGTGCCGCTGGTGGTGTTCGCCGGCGCCGAATACGGCAACGGCTCCTCGCGCGATTGGGCCGCAAAGGGCACGCGCCTGCTCGGCGTGCGCGCGGTGATCTGCCAGAGCTTTGAGCGCATTCACCGCTCCAATCTGGTCGGTATGGGCGTCCTGCCGTTGACCTTCGAGGACGGAGCCTCTTGGCAGTCGATCGGATTGAAGGGCGATGAGAAGGTGACGATCCGGGGCCTGCAGGGCGATCTGAAGCCGCGTCAGACGCTGACGGCGGAGATCGTCTGGGGCGATGGCGCGGTGCAGCGCGTGCCGCTGCTGTGCCGCATCGATACGCTGGACGAACTCGATTACTACCGCAACGGCGGCATTCTGCACTATGTGCTGCGCAAGCTTGCGGCGTAAAGGCGGATGTGATCACAGGCTCACTGCGAAGTGAGTGGCAGCGCGGTGGGAGGCGGCCTATGAACAGGTCGCATCGCGGCGTTCGGGGCCAAGGGACCGAGCCACGGATCAAGTCGAGCGATCAAGTGACGGGGTCAAGCGGCGCAACGGGTTAAAGGGTTAACGGCGGGTGTAGTCTCCAGTCATGACAGGAATGGTAGCCCATAATTATCTGTCGCGATGGTCCGGGGCGCTCGGCGTCTGCGCAATCATCGCCATTATCCGTCCGGCCCATGCCGACCCTCGCGCGGTGGTCGAGCTGTTTACCTCGCAGGGCTGCTCGTCGTGCCCGCCAGCCGACAAGCTTCTCGGCGAGCTCGCAAAAGACCCGTCGATCATCGCCATGAGCATGCCGATCGATTATTGGGATTATCTTGGCTGGAAGGACACTCTGGCGGATGGGCGCTTCTCGGCCCGTCAGAAGGCTTATTCGCGGATGCGCGGCGATCGCGAGGTCTATACGCCGCAGGCCGTCATCAACGGCGAGATGCACGTGATCGGCAGCGACCGCTCCGGCATCGAAAGCGCGATCGGCGCTACCCGGAAGACCGAGGGCGTGATGTCGGTGCCGGTGACGATGACCCAGGCCGGCAAGGAGCTCAACGTATCGGTTGCGCCCTCGGCAAAGGGCTCTGCCGCGATGCACGGCGAAGTATGGATCTGCTCGATCTCGAAGGCCGTGCCGATCTCGATCAGCCGCGGCGAGAACAGCGGTCGTGAACTGACCTACTACAACGTGGTGCGAAACCTGTTGAAGGTCGGGGACTGGAATGGCAGCCCGGGCAGTTGGACCGTGCCATTGGAAAACGTCGCACGCGAAGGTGTCGATGGTGCGGTTGTCTATGTCCAGGACGGGACCCGCGACAAGCCGGGCCCGATGCTCGGAGCAGCCTACACCTCGTTGCACTGATTTCCCGGCATTGGGATCGTGCACCTTGCGAGGGGAGGCTGCCGGCCTTCGTCAAGCGCTTGCGCGCACTTCCCTGCATATCACGGTGCCTTGAGCGCCGACGTCGGACCACTTCCCGGGTTGATGGATTGTGCGTCATATTGATGCGCACCGCTGCCGGACATCACATGGGAAGTATCTATGGGCAACAAAAAAGGACCAACTTGCGTCGGTCCCAGGAGTGCAACCTATTTTCCTGCGATAGGCCCGATCCCCACGATCCCGGGGGGCTGGGGGCTGAGGAATCCGACACCGAAAGGACCGGGCCAACGCATTGATTGTTTTATCGCAACCTTGGAGGGCGGTCGGTTGGCAGAAGTTAGGCGGTATTATGATTCCGCTAACGATCCCGTGACGCCTGCACCCGGGAATTCCGCCGGCAAAACCAGCCAGATCCGCCGCGCTATCGTGCTCGGGAAGACAAATGGGGGCCTTGCAGCCCGCGTCGGATGGCGCAATCATGTCATTCAAATGACAGGAGGCGGGATATGAGTTTGATGCCGGAGGATGCCGATCCAAGCGAAAGCCACGCGGCGGCGCGCGGAGCCGCTGCGAATTCGCCGCCGAATCGGGTGACATTCAATCGTTTCGAGCTCAATCGCATCCTGAACTTGTATGGCCGCATGGTCGCCGACGGCGAGTGGCGCGACTACGCGATTGATTTCCTGCGCGACCGCGCGGTGTTTTCGGTGTATCGCCGCGCCTCCGAGGTGCCGATTTACCGGATTGAAAAAGATCCGCGACTGGCGCGCAAACAGGGCATGTACAGCGTGATCTCGGCGACCGGCTTGATCCTGCGCCGCGGCCAGGAGCTCGATCGCGTTCTGCTAGTCATCGATCGCAAGCCGGTGCTGGTCTAGGTTTCGCTTTCACGATCGCCATTGTGGCTCGCCCGCAGCGCCGGATCCGGCTGAGATTCGACCTGACGCTCGGGCCGGCACGACTTCAGGCCATCATTCCGCCAGCGGTACCGTATTCCCGCCCTCCCCGAGCGGGAGTTGCATCATCACGGTGTCGAGCCAGCGCCCGAACTTGAACCCGACAGCCGGATGGATGCCGATCATCTTGAAGCCGGCCTTGGTATGGACGCCGATCGAACCGGCATTGGCGGAATCCCCGATCACGGCAATCATCTGGCGATAGCCGCGCGCTTCGGATTCGGCGATCAGGCGCTGGAGCAACTTTACCCCGATGCCGCGCCGATGGATGGCTGGATCGAGATAGATCGAGTTCTCCACGGTGAAGCGGTAAGCCGGTCGCGGCCGGTAGGCGCTGGCATAGGCGTAGCCGACCACCCGGCCCTCGAGCAGAGCGACGACATAGGGGAAACCGCCTTCCGTCAGCGCCGTGAAGCGCCGCGTCATCTCGGCGAGATCCGGCGGGGTCAGTTCGAATGTCGCGGTGCCGTAGCGGACCGCGTGCTCGTAGATCGCGGTGATGAAGTGAAGGTCGGCCGCGGTAGCGACCCTGATTTCAAGCGAAGACATGGCAGCTACAAAGATACCATCCGTCTGGTCCGGATCAATGCTTTCGTCACGCTGGTGGCAGGGCAAAGCAAAAGCCCCGGCCAGACGGCCGGGGCTCGCGAACCCTTTTGCTCTGGTGGCAAGCGGTCAGTCGCGCTGGCCGAGCAGCTGCAGCAGGAGCGTGAACAGGTTGATGAAGTTGAGGTACAGCGACAGCGCGCCGAGGATCGAGGCGCGTTCCGCAACGACCCCGCCCTGGGAGGCGTAGCCGTAGATGTAGTCGTTCTTCAGCCGCTGGGTGTCCCAGGCGGTCAGGCCGGCGAACACCAGAACGCCCGCCACGGACACGACGAACTGCAACGCTGAACTGGCCAGGAAGAGGTTGACCAGGCTGGCGATGATGATCCCGATCAGGCCCATGAACAGGAACGAGCCGATCCCGCTCATGTCACGCCTTGTGGTGTAGCCATACAGGCTGAGCGCGCCGAATGTCGCGGCGGTGATGAAGAATACCCGAACGATCGAGGTGTGAGTGTACACCAGGAAGATCGAGGACAGTGAGACACCCATGAGCGCCGAGAACGCCCAGAACAGCATCTGGGCCGTTGCCGGCTGCAGGCGATTGATGCCGGCCGAGATGACGAACACCATGGCGAGCGGCGCCAGGATGAACAGCCATTTCAGCGGGCTTACGAACATCGCATAGCCGAACGGCGTCAGGAACGCATTGCCGATCTTGGCGGCGGCGCCCGACGGATCGTTGGTGACCGCCGCCATATAGACGCCGAGCGCGGCAAAGCCCGTGATGGCCAGGCCGATGCTCATGTAGTTGTAGATGCGCAGCATGTAGGCGCGCAGACCGGCGTCGACGGTCGCGGCGTCAACGCGCCCGGCGGCCCGGCCGAAAGGAGAATTATAGTTGCGGTCTAGGTCCGACATGGTCGAATTCCCGTTTGTTGCCCGGCGGTTCGCAAGGATGCTGCCGGCTCGTAGAAACCTATCTCAGATCGTGCCGGTTGCGGACATTAAATTTGCGTCATCAACCCGGCGTCCGACCTGAGCAATATGTGGGAAACTAGCACATCCGCCGCAAGCTTACATGCGCGGCCGAATGTCGCTCCGCCGGGGGAAAAAGCCGCGCGCTGGCTGGGTCTTAGCGGTGTCCGCTTTGGCTGTGGGGCGGTTACTTCAACTTGTCATAAATTCCGCAGCACCGTCGCCGGCTTCTGGTTCAGCGCCAGAAGCGTCCCGGCAAGCCCGAGCCCGACCGTAACGAGCAGCGCGGCGGCGACCACCGCGAGAGCGCTGCCGGCCTGCCAGATGAAGCTCAGCGTCATCAGCCGCGTCACGATCAGCCACGCCGCGACCGACCCCGCGATCACGCCGAACACCGCGGTGGCAAACCCGATCAGCAGATATTCCAGCGCATAGGCGCCGAGCAGACGCATGCGCGTGGCGCCGAGTGTCTTCAGGATGACGGCATCATAGACCCGGTGCCGGTGCCCGGCGGCAAGCGCGCCGCCCAGCACCAGGATGGCCGAGACCAGAGTCACCGCGCTGGCGCCGCGGATCGCCAGCGCCAGGTTCGAGACCACCGCGCCGATGGTTTCCATCACTTCGCGGACGCGCACGCTCGTCACCGTCGGAAACGCTGTCGCCACCTGCTTGATGATGCGGGCGTCATCGGCGATGCTCGGCCGGGGCTCGGTCAGGGTCGCGACATGGGTGTGCGGCGCGCCCTTGAATGCGCCCGGCGAGAACACCAGCACGAAGTTGATCCCGAGCCCTTGCCAGTCGATGGTGCGCATATTGCCAATCCTGGCCGGGATGTCGCGCCCGAGCACGTTGACGACGATTTCGTCGCCGAGCTTGAGCTTCAATCCATCAGCGATCTTCTTTTCGATCGAGACCAGCGGCGGGCCGCTATAATCGGGTCCCCACCACTCGCCGGCGACGATCTTGGAGCCCTTGGGAATTTCGCCGGTATAAGTCAGGCCGCGGTCGCTCTGCAGCACCCATTCGGCATCGGCGGAGGGGTGCAGGTCTTCCGCTTTGACGCCGCGTGCCGCGACGATACGCCCACGCAGCATCGGCACGTCCTCGACGGTGGATTGCGGCTCGGTCTTTTCGAGGAATGCCGTGAACCGATCGGCCTCCGCAGAGGGGATGTCGATGAAGAAGAATGACGGCGCGCGCTCCGGCAGCGAAGCCAGAAATTGCCGCCGCAGATTGCCGTCGATCTGCGTGATCGTGACCAGCACGGCGAGCCCAAGGCCCAGCGACAATACGACGGAAGGCGTCAGCGCGCCGGGCCGGTAGATATTGGCGACCGCCAGCCGCAGCATCGGAAAACGGGTTCGCGGCAGCCACCGCGCCAGCGCCATCAGCGCGGCGGCGATGCCGCGCAGCAGCGCGAATACGACGATGGACGAGGCAACGAACACGGCCGCCACGCGCTTGTCATAGGCAAGCCCGATCACGACGGCGATCAGGAGTGCGATCACCAGCGCCATCAGCGCCAGCGTGCGCCAGCGCGGCCGGTGCCATTCGGTGCTGATGGTATCGCGAAACAGCGCGGCCACCGGCACGTCATGGACGCGGCCGAGCGGCCAGAGCCCGAAAGCCAGCGCCGTCAATAGGCCATAGACGAACGCGAGCATGAGTTCGCCGCCATGAATCGCCGGCGCCACCGGCAATGGCAGCAATTGGCCGAACAGGCCGACGATGACGAAGGGCAGCGCCGCGCCCGCAGCGAGCCCGATCACCGAGCCCACGCTTGCGAGCACGATCACCTGGGTCAGATAGATCGCGAACACGTCGCGGCCGGTGGCGCCGAGCGCCTTGAAGGTCGCGATCACGTCGAGACGGCGGTCGATATGGCTCTTGACGGCATTGGCGACCCCGACCCCGCCGACCAGCAGCGCGGCGAGGCCGACCAGGGTGAGGAACTGGGTGAAACGTTCGATGGTGCGTTGGAGCTGCGGCGAGGCATTGGCGCGGCTGCGGATCTCCCAGCCGGCTTCGGGGGCAGCCTTCTTTGCATCGTCGATCAAACCGGTCACGGCGCGATCGTCGGCTGCGTCGTCCGGCAGTTTGAGCCGGTAGATCCAGCGCACCAGGCTGCCGGGCTGCAGCAGACCGGTCGCGCGCAAGCCGGCTTCGCTGATCAGAAAGCGCGGCCCGAGGCCGAGACCGCCGGCGAGCTTGTCCGGTTCCGACTCGACAGCGCTCCGGATCTGGAAGCTTGCATCGCCGATCGTCACCTTGTCGCCGATCTTGAGATCGAGCCGCGCCAGCAAGGTCGGATCGGCCGCCGCGCCGAACGCGCCGTCGCTCTGCTTCAGGAGATCGGGGATCGGCACGTCCGGATTGAGCGAGAGCTGCCCGAGCATCGGATAGTTCGCGTCCACCGCCTTGATCTCGACCAGGGCGGCGCGGCCATCCGCCGCGCGCGCCATGGCGCGCAGCGTCGCGATGGTCGACAGCTCCCCGCGCGACCGCAGGAAGGACAGTTCGCCGGGTTTCGCTTCGCGCTGGAACAGCGCAAAGGCGACATCGCCGCCGAGCAGGTTGCGCCCCTCCCGCGCCAGTCCATCGGCGAGGCTCGCTGCGACCGAGCCGACCCCCGAAATCGCCATCACGCCAAGCGCGATGCAGGCGATGAAAACGTAGAAGCCGCGCAGACCGCCGCGCAGCTCGCGCAAGGCAAAGCGCAGGCTCAGCCACTGGGTGCGGCGGCGGCCGCGTTCGGCAACAAGGTCGATACGTTCGGAAACGACGCTCATGACGCGGCTTTGCGCCCCGCGCTGTTCTCCTCGATGCGGCCCGAGCGCAGGCGCACCACGCGGTCGCAGCGCTGCGCCAGCGAGCTGTCGTGGGTCACCAGCACCAGCGTCATGCCGCGCTCGATATGTTTGCCGAACAACAGATCGATGATCTGCTTGCCCGTGGCCTCATCGAGATTGCCGGTGGGTTCGTCGGCGACCAGGATGGCCGGGTCCGGCGCCAGCGCGCGCGCCAGCGCGACGCGCTGCTGCTCGCCGCCGGATAGTTGCATCGGATAGTGATGCAGACGATCGCCGAGGCCGACCGAATTCAGTTCCTGCGCGGCACGCCGCGCCGCATCGGAATTGCCGGCCAATTCCAGCGGCACCGCGACATTTTCCAGCGCCGTCATGGTCGGAATCAGATGGAATGACTGGAATACGATACCGACCTTGCGGCCGCGAAAGCGCGCCAGCGCATCCTCGTCGAGAGCATTGAAAGGCGTTCCGTTGACCACCACCTCTCCGCTGTCGGGACGTTCCAAGCCAGCCATCACCATCAGAAGTGTGGATTTGCCGGAGCCGGAAGGCCCGATCAGGCCGATCGTTTCGCCGGAGGCGACGCGTAGGCTGATATCCTTCAGGATATGAACGCGCGCGGCGCCGCTGCCGAGCGAGAGATTCACGTTGGAAATGCAGATCGTGTCCGGCGAGAGTCCGGCCTGGGAAGAGGGTTCGATGAGGCTGTCCATGGCTCGGTCATATGGCACTTTCGCCGTCGCGGTCGAGAGGGGCCTGCGGTGCTTCGTGCACATAGTCGTGTTGACGGTCGCCTTGACGGCGGCGGCCGCGGGAGCAGCGCAAGCTCCGGCCACACCGGAGGCAACACCGATCAAGCTCGTGGTGCTCGGCGATTCCCTGAGCGCCGGCCTTGGCCTGAAGGCCGCCGACGCGTTTCCGGCGAAACTGCAAAAGGCATTGCGTGACAAGGGCATGAAAATTGACGTCAGCAATGCGGGCGTGTCCGGCGACACCGCCTCTGGCGGCCGCGACCGGCTCGACTGGTCGGTGCCGGAGGGAACCGACGCGGTGATCGTCGAACTCGGCGCCAACGACGCGCTGCGCGGCATGGATCCCGCCATCACCCGGCAGGCGCTCTCCGATATCTTGAGCCGACTGAAGTCGCGCGGCATCGCCGTTCTGTTGTGCGGCATGCTGGCCCCGCCGAATTACGGCCATGATTATGCGGACCGTTTCAATCCGATCTATCCGGAGTTGGCGAAGTCGCACGGCGTGGCGCTGTATCCGTTCTTCCTCGACGGTGTCGCCGCCGACGCGAAACTCAACCAGGCAGACGGCATCCATCCGACTCCGGAGGGGGTTGATATCATCGTCGACAGAATCCTGCCCAGCGTGCAGGCATTTCTCGGCACGATTGGCGAGCAGCACCGCTGAAAAACGGGCATCGATATTCCGGGCCAGTCGCGATAACCTTACCCAGCAAGGTTTATAAAGGGAGGTTTTGGATCGGTTACCGCCAACAGCTTCGCAGAGTCACATAACTCGGGTAGAAATTTGGTATCGGTGATTCGTCACCGGGATTGTTTCGGGGCATGATCGCCCGAAGGCCTTGACCCACCCCGTCAAAGCGTGGGGCTGGCCGTTCGGGTTTGCTGCCCAAGCATCGGGAGTCTATACGATGCCACGTCTGTTCACTGGACTGGAAATTCCGGCCGAGATCGGCCAGACGCTTTCCGGCTTGCGAGGCGGCCTTCCGGGCGCCCGCTGGGTCGATCCCGAAAATTATCACGTCACATTACGCTTCATCGGCGATATCGACGGCATCTCGGCCAACGAGATCGCGTCCATGCTGGTGCGGATCAACCGCAAGCCGTTCGAGGTCACGTTGCAGGGCCTGTCGAGCTTCGGCGGACGCAAGCCGCGCGCGGTGGTCGCCTCGATCGTGCCGAGCCGGCCGCTGATCGAGCTGCAGGCCGAGCTCGAGCGGTTGATGCAGCGCATCGGGCTTGATCCGGAAGGACGGAAGTTCACGCCACACGTGACCCTGGCGCGGCTCTATGACGCATCGAGCCAGGATGTCGCCGATTACCTGTCGGTGCGCGGCTATTTCCCAAGCCGGGTGTTCAAGGCCGAGCGCTTCGTGCTGTTCTCGGCCCGTGCTTCTACGGGCGGCGGCCCCTATGTGGTCGAGGATTCCTACGCGCTCAGCCCATAGGCCCGCGCTCTCCGGCCACCGCTGTCGTCACCCGACCTGACGAAGGTCAAGCCGGACGGCCCAGTGTTCCCGAGCGGCGGGTGCTGGAGCCGATGGCCGGCCGCGTAGCGGTGCCCCGCCCGCTGTCGCGGTGATGACGACCGACGTCGAGGCTTGCATACCCCCTGCACCAATTAGCGGCTTGCAATTTCCTTAAGTCTGGGGCCGTAAAGTGGCCCCATGTTGTCCACCCCCTCCGACGCGTTCCATCGGCATTATCAGGCCCTCGTCCTCTCCGGCGCCATCGAACCCGACCCAGCCCAGGCCGAAGCCGCGGACGCCTTCGCCGACCTCGAACGGCGGCTCGCGAGCTACAAGCCGGTGCGCAAGCAGGGCCTGCTCGGTCGGTTGTTCAAGGACAAGGACGAGGGGCCGCCACGGGGGCTCTATGTCCATGGCGAGGTCGGTCGCGGCAAGACCATGCTGATGGATCTGTTCTTCCAGCATTGTCCGGTCGCGCACAAGCGGCGCGCCCATTTCCACGAATTCATGGCCGAGGTGCATGAGCGGATCTACGGCTATCGCCAGAACATCGCGCGCGGCGAAATCACCAATGGCGGCGCCGATGTGATCGCGCTCACGGCGACTGCGATCTTCGACGAGGCCTGGCTGTTGTGCTTCGACGAATTCCACGTCACCGACATCGCGGACGCGATGATTCTGGGACGGTTGTTCGCGAAACTGTTCGAGCTCGGCACTGTCGTGGTGGCGACCTCCAACGTCGCGCCCGAGGATCTCTACAAGGGGGGCCTGAACCGGGCGCTGTTCCTGCCATTCATTGCGGAGATCGCCGACCATATGGACGTGCTGCGGCTCGACGCGCGTACCGATTTCCGGCTGGAAAAGCTCGTGGGCGTCAGGATGTGGCTGGTGCCGGCGGACCATGAGGCCGACGAGGCCCTCGACAAGGCCTGGGACAGGATGACCGGCAACGCCGAATGCGCGCCGCGCGAGATTGCAATCAAGGGGCGCGTGTTGCATGTGCCGTGCTCCGCGCACGGCGTGGCGCGGTTTTCTTTCGCCGATCTCTGCCAAAAGCCGCTCGGCGCCTCAGACTATCTCAGGCTCGCGCATGACTACCACACCATCCTGGTCGACCACATTCCGGTGATGGACTATCCCGAGCGCAACGCCGCCAAGCGCTTTATCGCGCTGATCGACACGCTGTACGACAACGCAGTGAAACTGATGGCCTCGGCCGAGGCCGATCCGGTGTCGCTGTACCTCGCGACCGAGGGCAACGAGGCCAATGAGTTCAAGCGAACAGCATCGCGGCTGATCGAAATGAGTTCGGACTCCTATCTGGCGCTGGCGCATGGCCGCAAGGATTCGGCTGCAAGCGGCTCATCGACCGGACTGGTCGAGACGTAGGCTCGATGTCCCGGAGCCTGATTGCATCATATGGGTCATTCGGGCCGCCTTGTCATGGGCCGGAGGCGGATGCTGGCGGGCGCGGCGCAGGATTCTGGGCCTATCCCGGCTTCGCGGCCCGCGAATAGCAGGCAACTGATCGAAATCAAGGCAGCGCCGCCAACAACACCAATAATTGGATATACCGTGACTTGAACGGCCCCGTCGAAAGCGATAACCAGCGTTCAGCTCTTTCCATACCCTCCCCCGCTCGGGTTCAAAGGACAGATTCCCATGGCGCGTGACAAGATTGCTTTGATTGGCTCCGGTCAGATCGGCGGAACGCTGGCTCACCTCATCGGCCTGAAGGAATTGGGCGACGTGGTGCTGTTCGACATCGCGGAAGGCGTGCCGCAGGGCAAGGCGCTCGATATTGCGCAATCCTCGCCGGTCGACGGCTTCGATGCACATTGTACCGGCGCCAATTCCTACGAGGCGCTCGACAATGCCAAGGTCTGCATCGTCACTGCCGGCGTGCCACGCAAGCCCGGCATGAGCCGCGACGACCTGTTGTCGATCAACCTCAAGGTGATGGAGCAGGTCGGCGCCGGCATCAAGAAATACGCGCCCGACGCCTTCGTGATCTGCATCACCAACCCGCTGGATGCCATGGTGTGGGCGCTGCAGAAGGCGACCGGCTTGCCGCACAAGAAGGTGGTGGGGATGGCGGGCGTGCTGGATTCTTCACGTTTCCGCTATTTTCTGGCCGATGAATTCAATGTCTCGGTCGAAGACGTCACCGCCTTCGTGCTGGGCGGCCATGGCGACACCATGGTGCCGCTGGTGAAATATTCCACCGTCGCCGGCATTCCGCTGCCCGATCTCGTCAAGATGGGCTGGACCTCGCAGGCGCGGATCGATGAGATCGTCGACCGCACCCGCAATGGCGGCGCCGAAATCGTCAATCTCCTGAAGACCGGCTCGGCGTTCTATGCGCCGGCAGCGTCCGCGATCGCGATGGCCGAGAGCTATCTGAAGGACAAGAAGCGCGTGCTGCCCTGCGCCGCCTATCTGAACGGCGAATACAGCGTGAAGGACATGTATGTCGGCGTGCCCGTCGTGATCGGCTCGAGGGGCGTCGAGCGCATCGTCGAGATCGAGCTGGCCGGCAAGGATCGCGAAGCCTTCGACAAATCGGTCAGTGCGGTGCAGGGTCTGGTCGATGCCTGCAAGAAGATCGCGCCCGACCTGCTCGGCCGCTGACAGGCTTTGCCGCGTTGACAGATCGTTCAGGCATCGGGGGCCGTTGAGATGAATATTCACGAATACCAGGCCAAGGCGCTGCTGCACGAATTCGGCGTGTCGATCTCCAGGGGCGTCCCGGTGCTGCGGGCGCAGGATTCGGATACGGCGGCGAAAATGCTGCCCGGCCCGATCTGGGTGGTGAAGAGCCAGATCCATGCCGGCGGCCGCGGCAAGGGCAAATTCAAGGAAGCCTCCGCCGGCGACAAGGGCGGTGTTCGGATCGCCAAGTCGGTCGCCGAGGTCAATGAATTCGCCAAGCAGATGCTTGGCGCCACGCTCGTCACGGTGCAGACCGGGCCGCACGGCAAGCAGGTCAACCGGCTCTACATCGAGGACGGCTCCGACATCGACAAGGAGTTCTATCTCTCGATCCTGGTCAATCGCGAGACCAGCGAAGTGTCGTTCGTGGTGTCCACCGAAGGTGGCGTCAACATCGAGGACGTCGCTCACAATTCGCCGGAGAAGATCGCAAGCTTCTCGGTCGATCCGGCCACCGGCATCATGTCGCATCACGGCCGCACGGTCGCGAAAGCCTTGCAGCTGTCCGGCGATCTCGCCAAGCAGGCCGAGAAACTGGTGACGCAGCTGTATAATGCCTTCGTCGCCAAGGACATGGCGATGCTGGAGATCAACCCGCTGGTCGTCACCAGGCAGGGCCAGTTGCGGGTGCTGGACGCCAAGGTCTCGTTTGACGACAACGCGCTGTTTCGTCATCCCGAGGTCGCGGCGCTGCGCGACGAGACCGAGGAAGACGCCAAGGAGATCGAGGCGTCGAAATACGATCTCAATTACGTCACCCTCGATGGCAATATCGGCTGCATGGTCAACGGCGCCGGGCTTGCCATGGCGACGATGGACATCATCAAGCTCTACGGCATGGCGCCGGCGAACTTCCTCGATGTTGGCGGCGGCGCCAGCAAGGAAAAGGTCGCAGCCGCCTTCAAGATCATCACGGCCGATCCCAACGTGAAGGGAATCTTGGTCAACATCTTCGGCGGCATCATGAAATGCGACGTCATCGCCGAAGGCGTGGTCGCAGCGGTCAAGGACGTCGGCCTGCAAGTCCCGCTGGTGGTGCGGCTCGAGGGCACCAATGTCGAGCAGGGCAAGACAATCATCCGCGAATCCGGTCTGAACGTGCTGCCGGCCGACAATCTCGATGATGCTGCGCAGAAGATCGTGAACGCCGTCAAGAAGGGCTAGCGCCATGGCGGAGGACCATCTCGCCGCACCGGTACCGTTGCCCGAGCACGAGAGGCTCGCGGCCTTCGCAGGCGAGTGGCACGGCGAAGAGACGGTCCATCCGTCGCGCTGGACCGAAGGCGGGGCCGCAACATCGCAGGTGACCGCGCGCATCGCGCTCAACGGCTTCTATCTGATCCAGGACAGCCGGCAGACGCGCGACGGCAGGGAGAGCTTTGCCGCTCATGCTTTGTTCACCTATGACCGCGAGGATCGGCTCTACAAGTTGTTCTGGCACGATTCCCTGGGATACTACCCTCCGTCGCCAGCCTCCGGCGGCTGGACGGGCAAAACGCTGACGCTCGTGCGCGGCTCGCTGCGGGGCAACGCCCGCCACGTCTATGAAGTCATCGACGACAAATCCTACCTGATGAAGATCCAGTTCTCGCCCGACGCGGAAGGTTGGGCCGACGTGCTCACCGGCGTGTATCGGCGTGTCCATTAACCCGAAGTTTGGCCGTCTCTTGAAAGCAGTCCCATGCCCATCCTGATCGACAAGAATACCAAAGTCATCTGCCAGGGTTTCACCGGAAAGAACGGCACGTTTCATTCCGAGGCGGCGATCGCCTATGGCACCAAGATGGTCGGC
>NZ_JBAURI010000888.1:0-16183 GCF_049581145.1 Bradyrhizobium sp. | reverse complement strand
CTGTCGGGCCGCGGCGTCACGTCGGTGCCGATATGGTGATGGCGCGGATAAAAGCCGATCGCATGGTTCGATGAGGCGAACACCACGCGCTTGACGCCTTTTTTGCGCGCCGCCTCGAACAGATTGTAGCAGCCGATGATGTTGGATTGCAGGATGTTCTCCCAGGGACCTTCGACCGAATAGCCGCCGAAATGCAGGATGCCGTCAACGCCCTCGCAGATCGCCTCGACCTGGGCGGGATCGGCAAGATCGGCCGCCTTGAATTTTTCATCTTTGCCGAGACCGGCCGGCGCCTTGATGTCGCTGAGCACGAGATCCGGATAGATCGGCGGCAGCAGTCTTCGCAAGGCTGTGCCGATTCCCCCCGATGCGCCGGTCATCAATATGCGTGGCATTTCGTCCCTCGTTCTTGCAGCATTGGATGGATTATGGCCCGGCGGGCGCAGCGCGGCAAGCGATCAGCGCCGAGCGGTCAGAACCGAGACAAAGTCAGCGTCATGCCCCGCTGAGCCGGCCGCTGAGCCGGGGTACTCGGTGTTCACCGGCAGCAGTGGTTGCTGGATCAGCCTCCTTTGCGGGGGATGACGGCAGGAGCTGCGTCTGCTTGCTGCGGGACCAAGCGGATGATAGCACGTGCCGCCCGAGCAAACGCAACGACGAGAATAGCAAATGTCCGATTCAAACGCTCAGTCCCAGATGCACTCCCAGGGTTGGCGCCCGGCAAGCTATTATCCCGATCCCGCGATCCAGGCGCTCGACCCGCGCTTCGAGAAATATTGGCTGAAATTGTCCGCCGTGGAGCGGCTGGCGACGGGCCTGCGCTGGGCGGAGGGGCCGGTGTGGTTCGGCGACGGCCGTTATCTCTTGTGCAGCGACATTCCGAACCAGCGCATCCTCAAATGGGAAGAGGAAACCGGCGCGATCAGCGTCTTCCGCAAGCCATCGAATTTCGCCAATGGCAACACCCGCGACCGCCAAGGCCGGCTCGTCACCTGCGAACATGGCGGCCGCCGCGTGGTGCGCACCGAATATGACGGCTCCTCGACCGTCCTGATCGACTCGTTCGACGGCAAGCGGCTCAACTCGCCCAATGACGTGGTCGTGAAGTCCGACGGCTCGATCTGGTTCACCGATCCCGTATTCGGGCTGCTCGGCAATTACGAGGGCTACAAGGCCGAACCCGAGATCGACGCCAATGTCTACCGGATCGACGGCAAGACGGGCAAAGCCAAGGTCGTCGCCGAAGGCGTGCTGGGGCCGAACGGGCTGTGCTTCTCGCCGGACGAGAAAATCCTCTACATCGTGGAGTCCCGCGGCGTGCCGAACCGCAAGATCCTGGCCTATGACGTCGCGGAGAACGGCGAGACGATTGCCAACAAGCGCGTGTTCATCGACGCCGGTCCTGGCACGCCCGACGGCATGCGCTGCGACATCGACGGCAATCTGTGGTGCGGCTGGGGCATGGGGGATCCGGAGCTCGACGGGGTGGTGGTGTTCGCACCCGACGGCGCCATGATCGGCCGCATCGCGCTGCCCGAGCGCTGCGCCAATCTGTGTTTCGGCGGCCTGAAGCGCAACCGGCTGTTCATGGCCGCGAGCCAGTCGATCTACGCGCTGTATGTCAACACGCAAGGCGCGCTCGGGGGATAGGTCATTGCAAGCGAAGCAATCCCGCCATCCGCGAGAAAGGTGGATCGCTTCGTCGCGGAGCCTGTGATCGGGCGGCGCTTTGTGCCGACCGGTTGGCTGCTCGCAATGATGGCGGTGGGCACATCGCCAAGAACTACATCGTCCGGTAGCGCACGATCGCTGCGAGATCAGGCGCGATACCGAGGCCAGGCGTGTCCGATAGCTCGATCTCGCCATCTCTGATGTCGGCGACGGCGCCGCAGAATTCGTCGCGCAGCGGATTGTCGTTGCTGTCGACCTCCAGAAGTCCGCCGTTGCAGGCGGCGAGCAGATGCGCCGAGGCCTGAAGGCCGATGCCGCCGCCGAGATAATGCGGACAATAGCTGCGTTTGGCGACGACGACGTCGTGCGCCACGGCGAGGCAGCCGGTGACGCCGCCCCATTTCGCGACGTCGGGCTGCACCACGCTCAACGCGCCCTCGGCCACCGCGGTCGCGAACGCGTCGCGGCCGGCGATGTTTTCGCCTCCGGCGAGCGGGATCGAAATCCGCTCCCTCAAAGCGTGCCACTCGCGCCACGGCCGGTCCGCGCGCAGCGGCTCTTCCAGCCACGCCAGCGCGTAATCCCCAAGCCGCGGCGCCTGCGCCAGCGCCTGATCGATCGACCAGCCCTGATTGACATCGGCGGCGAGCGGAAGTTCGCCGATCAGTCGCCGCAAATCCCGCAGGTTGCCGCGGTCGCGCTCGGCGCCGAAACCGATCTTCAGTTTGAAGGCGCGATGACCGCGGCGCATCGCCCGTTCCGCCATCGCCACGCTGCCCTCGGGATTGATGCCGCTGGCATAGACGCGCATGCGCGGCGAATCGCCGCCGAGCAGGCGCCACAGCGGCGTCCTGGCGCGCCGCGCGAACAGGTCCCACAATGCGATGTCGATGCCGGCGATGGCCTGCGCGAACGGCCCCTGCTCGCCCGACTGCAGCGCCAGCACCGATGTCGCGGCGCTGAGATGGTCGAACATTTCTGACGGATGCGCCACCGCGCGCCCGCACAGCATCGGCGCCAGTGTCTCATTGATCAGCCGCGCGCGATGCTCGGCGCCGACCGAGGGGAAATTGCACCACACTTCGCCAAAACCCTGTTCGCCGTCCTCGTCTTCGATGCGCACGAACAGCGCCGGGCGGTCGTTCATGCGGCCGAAAGAGGTCACGACCGGGACGGCCAGCGGATAGCGGTAGCAGAACGCTTGCAGGCTTTTGATCTTGAAGGACGAGGCCATGGGGGATGCATCTCAACAGGTCGTGCCGGCGAACGCCGGGAACTTATACCGGGCAATCTCGCGAGAGCGAAAAGCGGTAGACGCTTTTCGCAAAACCGAAACCTGCGGGATCGCGATGAGCGCAAGCGCTCACGCGGGGATCGCGATGAGCGCAGGCGCTCACTCGGGGGTTCCCGCCTTCGCGGGGACGACACCGACTGTGTGTGGCGTCCGGACGCCAACGACGCGCCGGACAGCAAAACGCCGGAGCGGCCGTGCGGCTCCGGCGCCGTATCGTTATCCTACGCAGCGGTTACGCCGCGTTGAAGCCGGCGACCGCCTTCGCTTCAAGATATTCTTCCATGCCGTACTTGCCCCATTCGCGGCCGTTGCCGGACTGCTTGTAGCCGCCGAACGGCGCGGTGCGATCGTTCGGCACGCCCTGCAAATTGACGTTGCCTGCGCGGATCTGGCGACCGACCTTGCGCGCGCGCTCGACCGTGCCGGCGGAGACGTAGCCGGCGAGTCCGTAGGGCGTGTCATTGGCGATCTTGACCGCTTCCGCCTCGTCCTTGGCGCCGAGGATGGTGAGCACCGGCCCGAAGATTTCCTCGCGTGCGATCGTCATGTCGTTGGTGACGTCGGCGAAGATGGTCGGGCGGACATAGAAGCCCTTGTTGACACCTTCGGGCAGACCCAGACCGCCGGCGACCAGCGTGGCGCCTTCCTCGATGCCCTTGTTGATCAGCGCCTGGATCTTGTCCCACTGGCCGCGGTTGACCACGGGGCCGATCGTGGTGCCTTCGGCGCGGGGATCGCCGGCCTTGGTCTTGTCGGCGACGGCCTTGGCGATCGCGGCCACTTCCTTCATCTTCGACAGCGGCACGATCATTCGCGACGGCGCGTTGCAGGACTGCCCGGAATTGTTGAACATGTGCATGACGCCGCCGGTCACCGCCTTGGTCAGGTCGGCATCGTCGAGGATCACGTTCGGCGACTTGCCGCCGAGTTCCTGGCTGATGCGCTTCACGGTCGGCGCGGCGCGCTTGGCGACATCGACGCCGGCGCGGGTCGATCCGGTGAACGAGATCATGTCGATGTCGGGGTGCTCGCTCATGGCGGCGCCGACTTCGGGACCGAGGCCGTTGATCAGGTTGAACACGCCCTTCGGCACGCCGGCTTCATGCAGGATCTCCGCGAAGATCAAGGCCGATGTCGGGGTGAATTCCGAGGGCTTCAGGATCATGGTGCAGCCGGCGGCAAGCGCGGGCGCGACCTTGCAGGCGATCTGGTTCAAGGGCCAGTTCCAGGGCGTGATCATGCCCACCACGCCGACCGGCTCGCGCAGCACCACGGCGCTGCCATAGGGCTCCTCAAAATGATAGTTCTTCAGCACGTCCAGCGTGGACATCAGATGGCCGAGGCCGGCGCCGGCCTGCAGCTTTTCCGCCATCGGCAACGGGGCGCCCATCTCGTCGGAGACGGAGGCGCCGATCTCCTTCATGCGGCCCTTGTAGACCTCGATGATCTTGGAGAGCAGCGCGATGCGTTCCTCACGGCTGGTCTGCGAATAGGTCTCGAAGGCGCGGCGGGCGGCAGCGACCGCCTTGTCGACGTCGGCCTTGGAGCCGAGCGCAACCTCATACATCGCTTCTTCGGTCGCCGGATTGACGACGGGCGTGGACTTCTTGACGACGGGATCGACCCAGGCGCCGTCGATGTAGAATTGCATGCGGTTGACCATCGGAAACCTCTTGATGTCAGGGCGGAGGTAAAAGGGGGAACGGAAAGCGTTCGGCAATCATCCTTGCACGAAAGCCCCCTGGATTGAACCCGCCATATGCGGACGCCAGCGATGCGGCTACGCTGCATGTAAGGTCGGGGGTGTGACGCGCGCAAGGCTTTGGCGTCATTCCGGGATGCGCCTCCCGGCACAGGCCCAAATCCATGCTCACGATGGTGGTTATGGATTCCGGGCTCGCACTTCGCCCGCCCCGGGATGACCGCGTCGAGGTTCAAACCGCCATTTTGCGATGCAGCACGGGTGCACCGGCGGTCAAGACTTCGGCAGCGTCGATGATGGCGTTGGCATCGATGCCGTAGTGACGGTAGAGATCGCCGATGGTGCCGGTCTGGCCGAAATGCTCGACACCGAGCGCTTCCACGCGGTGGCCACGCACGCTGCCGAGCCAGCCCAGCGCCGCCGGATGGCCGTCGATCACGGTGACGATGCCGCAGTCGCGCGGCAGGGGCGCCAGCAATTGCTCGATATGGCTCAGATGCTCGACGCCGCGGCGATCGCGGCGCAGCTTTCGCGCCGCGGTCCACCCTGCATGCAGCCGGTCGACCGAGGTGATCGCCAGCAGCCCGACATCGCGGCGGCTTTCGCCGATGAAGCCGGTCGCCTCGATCGCCTCCGGCGCCACCGCGCCGGTATAGGCCACCACGACCTCGGCGTTGGGCCCGGGCGCGCGCAGCCAATAGGCGCCGTCGGTGATGGCCTCACGCAGGTTATGCCCGATCTGCCGCTGCGGCTGCTCGATGCTGCGCGTCGACAGCCGCAGATAGACCGAACCGCCCTCGCCGGCATCACGCTGCATGTGCAGAAATCCCCAGCCCATGATGATGGCGAGTTCGTCGACGAAGGCCGGCTCGAACGACGCCAGCCCGTCCTGCGCCATGCCGATCAGCGGCGTCGCGATCGATTGATGCGCTCCGCCCTCCGGGGCCAGCGTGATGCCCGAGGGCGTCGCCGCCACCATGAACCGCGCATCCTGGTAGCAGGCATAGTTCAGCGCATCGAGGCCGCGCTCGATGAAGGGATCGTACAGCGTGCCGACCGGCAACAGCCGCGCACCATTGATGTGATGCGACAGCCCGAGCGCCGACAGCAGGATGAACAGGTTCATCTCGGCGATGCCGAGCTCCATGTGCTGGCCCTTTGGCGACGCATCCCAGTTGAAGGTCGATGGAATCTTCTCGCTGCGGAACAGATCGGCTGTTGCGGCGCTGGCGAACAGCCCGCGCCGGTTGACCCAGGCGCCGAGATTGGTCGAGACCGTGACGTCGGGTGAGGCGGTGACGATGCGCGCGGCAAGCTCGGTGTTGCCGCGCGCAAGCTCGTTGAGCACGAGGCCAAAACCCTGCTGGGTCGACATCTGCGGCGACGGCGCGAAGGCAAGTTTTGCCGGCACCTCGATCACGGGCGCGGACAACCGCCGCGGCTCCCCGCGATTGAACGGCACGCCGGCGAGCAACGCCTCGAGCTCGGCTCTATCCTGCGCCAGCCCCTCGAATTTCTCCCACTCATGGCCAGGGCGGATATTCTGGGAGGTGCGCCACTTTTCCATCTGGGCCACCGTCATCAGACCGGCATGGTTGTCCTTGTGGCCCTGGAACGGCAGGCCGACGCCCTTGATGGTGTAGGCGATGAAGCAGACCGGGCGATCGTGATCGATCGCCTCGAAGGCCTCGAGCATGCTCGCCATGTCGTGACCGCCGAGATTTGACATCAGCGCCAGCAGTCCGTCGTCGCTGCGCCGGCCGATCAGTTTCGACACCTCGCCCTGATCGCCGATCTCGTCCTCGAGATGTTTCCGGAACGCGGCGCCGCCCTGGAAGCAGAGCGCGGCATACATCTGGTTCGGGCAGCTGTCGATCCAGCGCCGCAGCGCCTCGCCGCCAGGCTCGGCGAAGGCCTCGCGCATCAGGCTGCCATATTTCACGATGACCACGTCCCAGCCGAAATTGCGGAACATGGTTTCGAACTTCTCCCACAGCCCCTCGCGCACGACGGCGTCGAGGCTCTGGCGGTTGTAGTCGACCACCCACCAGGTGTTGCGCAGACCGTGCTTCCAGCCTTCCAGCAGGGCCTCGAAGATGTTGCCCTCATCCATCTCGGCATCACCGACCAGCGCGATCATGCGCCCTTCGCGACGCTGCTTCATCCAGCCATGCGCCTTGACGTAGTCCTGCACCAGCGAGGCGAACAGCGTCTGCGCCACACCGAGTCCGACCGAGCCGGTCGAGAAATCGACGTCGTCGGTGTCCTTGGTGCGCGACGGATAGGACTGCGCACCCGTGAAGCCGCGAAAATTCTCCAGTCTGTCGCGGGTCTGCCGTCCGAACAGATATTGAATGGCGTGAAACACCGGGCTCGCGTGCGGCTTGACCGCGACGCGGTCCTCCGGGCGCAGCACGCTGAAATACAGCGCCGACATGATGGTGGCGAGCGAGGCCGAGGACGCCTGATGACCGCCGACCTTCAACCCGTCGCTGTTGGGGCGGATGTGGTTGGCGTGATGGATGGTCCACGACGACAGCCACAGCACCTTGCGGGCCAGCGCAGACAACAGTTCGAGGCGTCTGTTATCGATCGCCATGGCGGCCCTCCCAAGCTTCGGACTTATCCGGATGTTAACTCTGTGCTGGTCACGAAAAATCCCAAATTTTCGCGCCATATCTGCCTAAATTAGGATATTATCTCAACAATTGGCATCAATCGGCAGATTTGTCCCAATGACGACGCTCGACGCCATCGACCGCAGAATCCTGTCCTTGCTGCAATCGGACGGCCGCATCACCATGCAGGAGCTCGCCGACAAGGTCGGGCTGTCGGTCTCGCCGTGCCACCGCCGCGTCAAGCTCCTGGAGCAGCGCGGCGTCATCACGCGTTACATCGCGACCGTCGACCAGAAATCGGTCGGCCTGCATGTCAGCGTCTTCATCTCGATCAAGCTGGCGCGGCAGAAGGAGGAAGACCTCAATCGCTTCGAGAAGGCGATCTCGCAATGGGAGGAAATCCTGGAATGCTACCTGATGACGGGCAACCGCGACTATCTGTTGCGCGTGGTCGCCGCCGACCTCTCCTCCTATGAAGCGTTCCTGAAGAACAAGCTGACGCGGCTCGACGGCATCGCCTCGATCGAGTCGAGTTTCGCGCTGAGCCAGGTGAAATATTCCATCGCGCTGCCGGTGTGAACTTACGCATTAGGCGACAGTTCGCCGGTCGCCTGCAGTAGTTGCGAGCGCCGCACCCGCTCGCGATGCGCGGTGTACAGGCCGCTGGAGACGATGAAGACGGCGCCGACTACGGTCCAGTGATCCGGCACCTCGCCGAAGATCAGGAAGCCGAGGATCGAGACCCACATCAGCTGCGTGTAGGAAAATGGCGCCAGCACCGAGGCATCCGCATAGCGGAACGCCAGCACGACGATCCATTGCCCGGTGGTCGAGGCGATGCCGACCAGGAGCCCGAAAGCGATGTCGTGCCAGCTCGGCGCGATCCAGACGAACGGCACCAGTGCGGAGAGAATACCCAGGCCCGCAAGCGACGAATAGGTCATGGTCGTGACCGAATGCTCTCGCCCGCTCATCATCCGCGTCATGACCAGCGTAAAGGCCCAGCACAGCGCCGAGACCAGCGGGAAGAACGCGGCGGCATGAAACGCGCTGGTGCCCGGCCGCAGGATGATCAGGACGCCGACCAGGCCCGTAGCGGTCGCGAGCCAGCGGCGAATGCCGACGCTCTCGGAGAGCAGCCCAATCGACAGCGCAGTGACGAACAGCGGCGACACGAAGCTGGTGGCGGAGGCCTCAGCGATCGGCAGATAGCGCAGCCCGGTGATGAAGAACAATGACGAGCCCAGCAGCGCCGCACCGCGCATCAGCTGCAAGCCCAGGCAAGTCGTGCGCAGGGCAAACAGCCTGCTGCGGGGCACCATCGCCGGCAGCATGATCAGCGTGAACACCAGGAAGCGGATCCAGGCGATCTCGACCGACGGTAGACTTGCCGACAGATATTTCGCGGTAAGGTCGGAAATCCCGAGAAACACCGTCGAGGCCAGGATCAGCGCGATCCCCTTGAAAGGATGATCGGCGCGGACCGGCGCATGACGCGAGGCGGATTTTTTCGACGGCAAAGACACTTTGGACAAAGGCGATTCTGGCAAAGGCTCACGCAAGGGCACTGGCTCAGGCAAGACTGCGCTGTCCAGCCCCGTGGCTGCGGCGGTTGGTGGTGTCACGGGCGAAACTCGGGCGCTTAATGAAGCGAATCGGCGAGCACTCACACAACGACAACGGGAGTCCGACCACAAGATCCGAAACCAGGCAGCCGATATGCGGGATTGCAGAAATCATTCGTCATAAATCTTGTGCGTCACAGCATCGGCAAATGGCGCGGCTTGGGCCCTTGCGGAAACGCCTTGTCAAGCGCGGCTATTTCAATTTCGCTCAGCTTCAGATCTCCGGCGGCGGCATTGTCGGCGACATGTTCGGCCGTGGACGCTTTCGGAATCGCGAACACGGATTGCGCGCGGGTGAGGAACGCCAGCGCGACCTGGCGCTCGGACGCGCCATGCGTCTGTGCGATCTTCTTCAACAGCTCGCCCGCCTTGCTGCGCGACGCGGGAAAATCGTTGTGGCCGAATGGCGAATAGCCGACCACGGCAAGTCCGTGCCGGTCGCACCACGGGATTACCGCGTGCTCGATGGCGCGCTCCTGCAAATGATACAGCACCTGATTGCAGGCGATCCGGCCCTCGCCGGCAACTTCGAGCAATTCATCGAGATCGCCGACATCGAAATTGCTGACACCCCAGGACCGGATCTTGCCGGCATGCACGAGGTCCTCGAACGCGGCGACCGTGTCGGCCAGCGGATAGGAGCCCCGCCAATGCAACAAATAGCAATCGAGCCGGTCGGTGTTCAGCCGCTTCAGCGAGCGTTCGCAGGCGGTGATCGTGCCGCGCCGCGACGCGTTGCTGGGCAGCACCTTCGAGACCAGAAAAACCTCGTCGCGCCGGCCGGCGATGGCGTCAGCGATGACAAGCTCGGCATCGCCATACATCTCCGCAGTGTCGATGTGGGTCATGCCGAGATCGATGCCGCGCCGCAGCGCTTCGATCGCGCCCTTGCGGTCGCCGCGATCGAGATACCAGGTGCCCTGCCCGATCACGGACACGCTCGAGCCGAAACGACCGAATTGCTGTTGTCTCACGTTGAACCTCTAATGCTTGCCCAGACTCGTCATTGCGAGTCGCAGCGTCGCGCCAACGCGCGCCCAATGACAGGCTCCATAAGCAATCCATGCTTCCGACCGGATGGATGGATTGCTTCGTCGCTCACGCTCTTTGCAATGAGGCATCGAGAGACCCGATGTCCGCGACCAGCACCGTGCCGGTCGCCGATTCCGTGATGTAGAGACGATCGCGCCGCTTTCCGCCGATCGCGACATTGGTGCAGGTCGAGCCTCTGCAGGACTTGATGCGCGCGATCAATTCACCATTGGCGGCGAACACGAAAACATGACCGAGCGAGGCGTGCGCGACGAACAGCCGGCCGGAATCGTCCATGGTCACGCCGTCAGGACCACTCGCACCGAACATCGAACAGAAGCGGCCGACCTTCGACACGCTGCCATCTCTCATGAACGGCAGGCGCCACACCGCGTTGTCGCGCGTCATGGCCACGAACAACACCGTCTCATTGGCATCGAGCACGAGACCGTTCGGGCTAATGCCGGTCGAGAGCAGGCAGTCGAGCCGTCCGCTCGCCGACAGCCGGTAGACCCGCCCGGTCGGATCGTGCAGGCCGGTCTGACCCTGGTCGGTGAAAAAGATGTCACCATTTTTGGCGATATGCAGATCGTTGCAGCCCCTGAACGATTCCGAGTTGCGGGAGGTCAGGACGGATTGCATCCGGGCCGCCTCGACATCGAGTTCCATGAGGCCGTGCCGGTAATCGGCGACGAGAATGCGGCCGTCGGTGGCGATCTTGAGCCCGTTCGGCCAGCCGTCATATTCAACCGCGAGCGACCATGTGCCATCGGGCGCGATTCTGAAGATGCGGCCAAAGGGAATGTCGACGATATAGAGGTTGCCGTCCGCGTCGAACGACGGCCCCTCGATGAAGCAGTCGATCGGATGACCGGGCCGGTTGGCGTCGGCCCATTCGGTGCGCACACCCTTGCGCCTGAACCGATCCGGCATCGAGGAAAATATTTCCGTCTCGATCAGCCGTGGCGGCGCTTCCAGATAGAGCATTTTCTTGTTTTTACCTGTGCTGGCAGGATGGCGGCAGCATAGCGCAGATCACAGGCGGCGTCGATCGGTTCGTTGGGATCCTCCGAGCTACAGTGCTCGCGCTCCACGCTCTTTCGCAGGGCGAGACCAGCAAGATCGCGCCGCCACGAGGACATTGTGGAGCCCGCCCGCAGCGCCACTCAGTTCGCAATCGTCAATTCGCGATCGCCAGCCGGCGCTGCTCCGTGACATCGGTCTGCACGATCAGCCGCTTCAGTTCCGGAATGCAGGAGCCGCAATTGGTGCCGGCCTTGAGTTTTGCGCCGATCTCCGATGCGGTGCGGGCGCCGGCCGTGATCACGCCGCAAATCGTGTTGCGGCCGACGCCGAAGCAGGCGCAGACGATCGGACCCGCGCTCGCCATGCCCTCGGTCGAGCGGCCCGACAGCAGCAGGCGGCGCTGGTCGTCGTCGAGCGCCTCGGCCGCGAACAGGGTTTTCACCACATTCCAGTCGCCGGCGTCGTGCGCCGGTCCGACGAACAGGCAGGTCTCGATGCGCTCGCCGGCGAACAAGGCGGCGCGATAGACGCCGCCGCCGAAGTCGCGATATTCGGCGAGATCACAGCCAGCAGCCTGCTCGAGCCAGGAGGGCCAGCGCGATAGATCGCCATTGTCGGCAAACAGATAGCCGTGGCCGCCGGCGACGGTGGCGCGCGCCCACCACAGGTTCGGCGGCAAACGCAATTGCCTGCGCGACAGCACGAAGCCGCGGAAGACGTATTCGTAAGGCGCGATCGATGCCGGCGTCGCCTTGCTTTCGGGCTGGCCGGAAAACGGATCGGTGAACGGCGCCACCAGCGCGCCAATCCGCCCACCCGAACAGTTCGCTTCGCTCCAGTGGATCGGCACGAACAGCGCGCCGCGCTGCTGCCGGTCACTGACCTTGACGCGCAGGATGCACTGCCCGTAATCGGTGACGATACGGGCGAAACCATCGTCGACGACGCCGAAATTCGCGGCGTCCGCGGGATGGACTTCGACGAACGGCTCGGGCAGATGCGCACCGAGCCGCTGGCTCAGGCCAGTGCGAGTCATGGTGTGCCACTGGTCGCGGATGCGGCCGGTGTTGAGCCGGAGCGGCCGTCCGGGATTGGTCTCGGCGCGCAGCGCCGGCACGTCGGGGGCGATGAAGCGCGCCTTGCGGTCATGGGCGAAGAAGCGGCCGTCGGCGAAGAAGCGCTCCTGCTGCCGGCTGTCGTCCTCACGCATCGGCCACAGTACCGGATTCATCGCCTCGAACGCCTCATCCGACAGCGCCTGGAGGCCGCCGATATCGAAGTCGCGGGCGCCGTTGTTCTCGAACGCCGACAACGCCGCATGCTCGCGGAAGACGTCGGCCACTGATTTGAAATCGAACGCAGCGCCGAACTCCATCCGCTTCGCCACTTCGCTGACGATCCACCAATCCGGCCTGGTCTCGCCGGGCGGATCGATGAAGGCGCGCTGCCGCGAGATGCGCCGCTCCGAATTGGTCACGGTGCCGGACTTTTCGCCCCAGGCCTGCGCCGGCAGCAGCACATGAGGGCCGGCCGCCACGGTGTCGTTGGAGCGGACGTTCTCCGACACCACGAACAGCTCGAGCTTCTTCAGCGCCTCCCGCGCGCGATCGGCATCGGGCAGCGACACCGCCGGGTTGGTACCGATCACCCACAGCGCCTTGATCTCGCCGCGCCCGATCGCCTCGAACATCTGCACCGCCTTCAGCCCCTCATGAGTGGCGATCCGCGGCGCCTTCCAGAACCGCCGTACGCGGTCGATGTCGGGTGGCGTGAAACCCATATGGGCGGCAAGCTGGTTGGCGAGGCCGCCGACCTCCCGGCCGCCCATCGCATTGGGCTGGCCGGTGAGCGAGAATGGCGAGGCGCCGAGCTTGCCGATGCGCCCGGTCGCAAGATGGCAATTCAGGATCGCATTGACCTTGTCGGTGCCCTGCGCCGACTGGTTGACGCCCTGCGAATACAGCGTAACCACGCGCTCGGTCTCGCGGAACATCCTGAAGAAGGCCGCGACATCGGTTTCCGACAGCCCGGTCGCAAGCGCGGTGGCAGCCGGGCTGCCGGCGATGCTCCGCGCACGCGCCAGCGCCTCGTCGAACCCCGTAGTGTGAAACTTGATATAGTCGCAGTCGAGCGCGCCGATGTCGGCGAGATGCACCAAGAGGCCGCTGAACAGCGCGGTGTCGGTGCCCGGCTTCACGCCCAGGAACAGATCGGCGTCGCCGGCGCTATCGGTTCGGCGCGGATCGATCACCACCATCCGCGCGCCGCGCTTCTGCTTGTTGGCGAGCATGCGCTGGAACAGCACCGGATGGCACCACGCCGCATTGGAGCCGACCAGCACCAACAGATCGGCCTCGTCGAGATCCTCATAGCAGCCCGGCACGGTGTCGGCGCCGAACGCGCGACGATGGCCAGCGACCGTCGAGGCCATACACAGCCGGGAATTGGTGTCGACATTGGCGGAGCCGATAAAACCCTTCATCAGCTTGTTGGCGACGTAATAGTCCTCGGTCAGCATCTGGCCCGAGAGATAGAACGCGACCGCCTTGGCGCCGTCGCGGGCGATGATGTGCTTGAACCGGTGCGCAACATGGTCGAGCGCGTCGCTCCACGCGACGGGCTCCAACACACCCTTGCAGCGGATCATCGGATAAAGCAGCCGATCCTCCAGGCCGAGGGTTTCGCCGAGCGCCGAGCCCTTCGAGCACAGCCGGCCGAAATTGGCGGGATGCTCGGGATCGCCGGAAATCGCGGCGCCCCCCTTGCCGTCGGGGGTGGCCAGCACGCCGCAACCGACACCGCAATAGGGACAGGTGGTGCGGGTGGCGCAAGCGGTGCGATCGACGGAGGTGAGAGCAGCGCTCATGGGAGGCACATTGGTCACGCGGCTTCGGGGGCAAGGGCGAGCGAACGGCCGAACATCATGGCCGTGCGGATTTTCGCGATCGATTGTCGATTGCGGATCAATTCGAGATACCAGAGCGCGTCACCGACATCGCCGATCAGGACCGCGCCGGTCAGCCGGCCATCGGCAACCACGAGCTTTTTGTAGGTGCCGCGCCTGACGTCATTCAGCAAGATGGACTCGCTGCCGTCGCTGCCCACGAAATCGCCGGCGGAGAACACACTGACGCCGGAAACCTTCAGGTTGGTCGAAACCACGCTGCCCCGATAGGCGGTGTCCTTGGCGGCGAGATGCCGCGCCAGCACCCGCGCCTGCTCATAGGCGGGCTCGACCAGGCCGTAGCAGATGCCGGCATGCTCGGCGCATTCGCCGAGCGCGAAGATGCCGGCCGCGCTGGTCTGCAGATGGTCGTCGACCACGATGCCGCGATTGACCTTGATGCCGGCGTCCCGGGCCAGAGCGACATTGGGCCGGATGCCGGCGGCGAAGATCACCGCATCGGCCGCGATCGACCGTCCATCGGCGAGCTGGACGCCCTCGACCCGCGCGGTGCCGTGAATGCGCGCGGTATTGGCATTGAGCAGAATTTCGATGCCCTTGCGCTCGACCAGTGATTTCAGCAGCGCCGCCGCCGGGGCGTCGAGCTGTCGATCCATCAGGCGGTCCATCAGATGGATCAGCGTCACCGCCGCGCCGGCCTTGGCAAGGCCGTAGGCCGCTTCCAGTCCCAACAGGCCGCCGCCGACCACGACCACGCGCTTCTTCTGCGCTGCCAGCGTCAGGAGAAGATCGACATCGCGGCTGTCGCGAAAGGTGTGCACGCCTGCGAGTTCCGCCCCGGGCACGTTGAGCCGCAGCGGCGACGAGCCGGTCGCGAACACCAGGCGGGAGAACTCGACGCTCTCCTCGCCCTCGATCTTCAGCTCGCGGCGGCCGACATCGACCTCGGTGGCGACGCAGCCATATTTGAGCGTGACGCCGCGATCGCGCCACCAACCGGCCGGCCGCAGCTCGATCTCGTGCGATGCGGTCTCACCCGCCAGCACCGACGACAACAGCACGCGGTTATAGGCGAGCCGCGGCTCATCGCCGATCACGGCGATGGCGTGGCGCCCGAGCGTGGTCTTGACCAGTTCGTCGACAAGCCGCGCGGCGGCCATGCCGTTGCCGACGATGACGAGCGGCTCACTCACGAAATTTCACTCCGCGGCCTGGGAACGGCCATAAGCCTGGCTGATCATGTAGCCGGACAAGGTGCCGTAGGCTTCGGTCCAGGCGGCGGCGACTTCGGGTGTCCAGCCATCGCCGAGTCCTTTCTCCAGCGTCCCCAACAGCGCCGAGCCGACCACCGGATAATGTTCAGGCTTCGCGCCATAGCCGACGTGGCGGATCGCGAGCGCGCTGGCCGCGGGCAGGACCGATTCAAGATTGGAGAGCCCGCTCACCACGATGGCCAAGGTCGCCATCAATTTCTTGCGCTGCTCGGCCATGTCGTCGGCAAACATCGCCCTGACCTGCGGGGCGATCTCGAACAGCCGGTCGTAGAACATCACCGCCGCCTGGTCGGCGATCGGTGCGACCTTGGAAAAACTGTCCTGCACGAGCTTGACTTGGGCGGGTGTCATTAGATGCTCCTCCAGCTTGGACTTTCTTGGACTTTCCGGCAGCTTCCCGACCCGATCGCCGGGACGGGGAAGCGAGCAACGACCTCGGTCGCCTCGGCGAGCCCCTCTGGTTCGCCGAGGTTGGCGTGGTTAGATGCGCGCCTGGGCCAAGCTCGGCGCGTGCGCGGTCTCCGGCGACTTGCGCAGGTAGAACACCCAGGTCAGCGCCAGACAGGCAGCGTAGAAGCCGAGATAGAACAGAAGCGCCAATTGCGGTCCGCCGGTGATGGCGATCGACTTGCCAAAGCCGCTCGGGATCAGATAGCCGCCGCAGGCACCGATCGCCCCGATGAAGCCCAGCGCTGCACCACTCTCAATGCTGGCGGTCTTGAGCGCCAAAGCCCGGCCTTCATCGCCCGTCCCCTTCGCCTTGTGCAGATTCTCCTCGCGGAAGATCGAGGGGATCATGCGGTAGGTCGAGCCATTACCGATGCCGGTGGTGACGAACAGGATCAGGAACATCACGAGAAAGCCCGCGAATTCCTTGTTCTCGACGAAATACAGCACGCCGATCGTGGCCGCCGCCATCGCGATGAAATTCCAGAAGGTGACGATTGAAGTGGACCCCGGAAATAGGACCATATGTTAAGGTGTGAAGCGTCCTGCTCTGTCTCAACCGATGGAGCCCGGATATGACGAAGTCACG
>NZ_JBAURI010000887.1:0-5806 GCF_049581145.1 Bradyrhizobium sp. | reverse complement strand
CGGCCAATGCCGCAGGCCCGAAAGTCAAAATCCCGATCCCTGTCAGCATCGCGGCGACCGCGTTGAGCAACACGACGAACCAATTATTCTTGGGGGCAGGCCAAATCGTCAACACAGCTCTCGGAATGGCGACCAACGGCGTGCCGAAGGGCGAGACGTTCTGGGGCGCCGTCTGGAGTGCCACCGAGGACCAGCTGTTCTATCTCGCCACAGCGCCCGTCGTCGGCGGATTGAGCGGCATGCTGCCGGCCGGCCGGATGCTCGAGGGCACCCTTACCGCGGCCAGTACAGCCGGTAAATATGAGCTGAAGCTCGCGCTCTCGGACAAATGGCTCGCGCACCTCGGGGCGCAGACCCTGGAGAATGCCGTCACTAATGTCGGGCTCGCCTGGGGCGACGACAAGGTCGTCCACGGCAAAGGCATGACGGCTCTGGACCTGCTCATGGCCGGCATCAACACCGCACCCGGAACGGTGCATCTCCTCGCCGAGCATCCAGGCGGCCTGCTCCACCGCGCCATCCAGATCAGCCAGCTCCGCAATGCAGCCCCGGCCGTCATGGACGCGAACCTTCGCGCCCACCCGCTGTTTGCGCCTTACCTCGACGGCGAGCCGTCTGCTACCGACCACCTGGTGGTCGTCAGCGGCACCGCAGGATTGAAAAAAGCGGCGGAGGATCTTGCGGGGGCGGCCCCTGAAAAACCGGCCGTCGAGCCCGAGGTGACGCCCGAAACGAACCCGCTCGAGAGTGAGGTGACGTCCGGAGCGGAACCGGCTGTGCCGACCGCCGACGTGACCAGAACCGATCCTGTGACCAGATCCGAACCGGCCGCGCTGACCGACGATGCGCCCGCAACGGAGCAGACCGCGCAGCCCGAAGGGGCCCCCGCAATCAATGTCGCCGCCGCGTTCGGCGCGACGGATCCTGCCGAGGCTGATGCGGTAAGCGTAGAGCAGGTTCTCGCACTCGATTACAGCAGCATCGACGGCATCGTCACCTCCGATTCCGACGGCAATGCCAATGGAATCGTGATGCGCAAGCGCGCCGCACGTGATCCGCGGGCGGTGGCCGCCAAACTCCTGGAGTTCTACGCGGCCAATGAGTTCAAGACGACAGCCAGGAACATCACCAAAGCTGGACAGACCCTGGACAGGGCGACCTTCGATTTCCTCGCCCGCCTGCTCACGGGGTCCTCGGAGCCGCTTTCCGTGGCGGAAGGGGTGATCGAGAATATTTTTGCGGGCATGGGCGTGGACGGGCGCGCCTTTCTGGCCGCCGTTCTCGGAGGCGACACGGACCAGCTGAGATTGTTCGCGCAGCAGGCGGAATCGATCGAAGTCGCGCCGCCGGCCCGCACCGCCGCGCCGGACCCAGCCCGGACCCAGGCCGAAGAGACGGCCGCAGTCGAGAGCGGCGGGCCGCAGCCGTCCTCCGGCGCCGGCTCACTGCCGGCAAGCCTGCTGCGGATCATCAGCCGGGATCCGCAGTTGATGGCGCCGATTCAGGACCCCGCCGCTTCGGAGCCTCAAACCCTGTCGGACTTTGAAGATCTGATGCCACTGTCGCCGTCGGGCGCAAGTGTGCAGGACAGGATCGGTTTGCGCGACCTTTACGATGCTCTCAATGGACAAAGGCCGCCGGAAAATGCCGCATCGCCGGTGCCGAAGAGCCTTATCGAGGCCATCCTCGCTCATCCGGAGCTGCTGGATCCCCAATCGCCGCGTTACCTGTCGCCGGATGGTCTGTCGGAGCTCTTGTCTGCGTCGTCGGAGATGCCGGAGCTGAGTTCCGAGGACATTGCCGGATTGAGCGATCTTACCGCCGCGCTGACCGGCAATTACCTGCAGGGGCCGCCGTGGTCGGACGTCGCCATCCAGGGCCTCCGCGATGACCCCGAGTTGCGGGGATTCCTGGTGGCTTTGCCACGCTCGCAGGAGGAAGTGCAGGCGCAGCGGCCGGATATGGATTCGACCCTCGCGTCCGAATTGAGCAATTTTTCCGGCGTGATCGACAGGGTCCGGCAGCGGCTCGCGGAGCCGCTGGCCGCCGGTCCGTGGACTATCGAGCAAATTGCCGCGGCGGGCACGGCCCTTCGCCCCGAGATGGGGCCGATGACGGAGCGCCTCATCACGGCCGTCCGCAACGGGCTGTCCGTGTTCGATTCCGGGATTACCAGGGACGAGTTTCCGGCGTATTTCCCGATGGCGGACCTCAGTGACGGCGAACGCGCCCACTTGTTTGCACTCTACGGGTCGACCCGAACGTTTTCCTTGCGCGCGTATTTCGCCGCGAATCCCGAGCAGCAGTCTCTCTCCGAGCCAGGCGACGACGTAACGCTGGACGAAAGCGCCGGAAACATCCAGCCGCCCGCGGGCCAGGACCCGGACGCCACGGGGGGGCCGGGACCGAATGGGATCCAGCCGTCCGTCGTGAAATCCTCTTTAGGGGACACGCTGCGGGACTTTATCGCGACGTCTGCCGCTCCGGTCGAGACACCCGCTTCTCTGTCCGAAGCGTCCGGGACGGACAGCGCCGAGCCGGTGTCCGCTGTCTCTGCGGCGGCGGGCGTATCGCGGGGCAAGGGGCCCGGAATACTCCGGCGCATCCTGGCGACGCTTCTCAGCCGTGTGGTGCCGTATCAAGACACGACGCCGGTGGACCTCGCGGCCACCGACGCGGCCGTGCGAAACGTCGTGGGCGTCCCGGAAGGGACGGCGTCGGCAGCCGGTGCCATGCGTTTCGTCGAGGGCGACGAGCTTGAAAGCCTGGGCAGAGCGGCGCTCGCAGCGGGAAGCGACGGTGCGGCGCTCGCTCCTGCGGCGGTCGATTTCACGAAAATGGCCGGCTTCACAGCCCGCGATCCCAACGGTTCAAACGACCCGACGCGGCGCATCATCGCCATTCGCAACGGATTCCGGAACAACCCTCACTTGGCCGCCCACGAAAGCGCGCATTTCTACGTGAACGACGATTGGGCGGCGTTTGCCCAGCGCATCAGGCTCACGAGCGTCATCGGGCTCGGACGCGGTTCGAGGCCGTTCGACACGCTTGACGAACTCGCCGCCGACTACATCGCTGCGAAAGCGACGGGCGGCCGTCTGCCGTCGTCCCCTGACGCCAACAGGCTCGCAGCCCTGATCGACGCGATGGGCGAAGACGCGTTCTTCGCGGCCTACCGGGACGGAGCGAACGCACCGGACGGGACGTTCGACACTTTCAAGCAGCTGGCGGAGCAGTCCTTCGGGGCGCGGGCCGCCGCGTCGCCTGCATCGGAGTGGCAGCCGAACCCGGTCCAGCCAGCCATGGGCGGCAACCAGCCGCAGGGCGGAACGGATACGCTGGACCCCGCGGCGCTCGCCGCGCGGCAGAACGAACTCTATCAGAATCGCGTGGCGAACGTGGAGAGCGCGATCGCGGCTGTCATCGAGGCTAATAATGCGCCGCTTCAGCCCGGTGAGACGCGTGACGTGAAAACGTATGTTTTCCTGGGCGGAGATACCGAGCAGGCCACACTCGCCCACAGCGGGCTCTACTGGTGGGTCAAGGCCCTGGCCCCGTCCACTCCCACCGAGCTGGCGGGTAAGACAAAGTACGTCGTTAACGCCGGAGCCCGGTCGCTGTTGCAGGGACAAGCGAAATATTTCCAGAAAAACCAGATGGAATTGCACCTTCCGGGCAGCAACACCCCGGTCAGGTTGTACTTCAACGAAGACGAGCTCGCCCAGCTGCGCGATGATACCCTTCCCCTGGACGCGGAGCCGCTGCAGAACCTGATGAGCTTTCTCGCGCATTTCTGGACCAGCGCCACGTTCGAGATTCCCGGGGAGGTCGAGCCCGTGACCGGCACGAAGATCAGGCTTCCGGACGCGCCCGACGTCGGGATGTTCACCGAGCCGGCCCAGAACAAGGACGGGCAGTGGGTGGCGCCGAAAGCGCGCCAGGGCGGCCATTCGCATGACAGAGAGGGCCGGCTTCCGTCGAAGGGCTATCGCTACCCGGCGGGGATCACGTCCGACAAGCCGTCGAGGATGGACCCGTCACTCATCTCGGGCCTGCTGACCTGGCACACGAAGGATGACGAACACGGCCTGCGCTATCAGCTCGAAGGCTGGATGCCGACGCGGCGGATATTGCCCGGCATCCGCGGCCGCCACGGCGCTGACTATGTCACCCACGCCAACTCCCACACTATAGGCACGAGGCCTGCTGGCAGGAAACCGACGCTGATCGGGACGCTCTTCCGCGACGCCACCGTACGCTCCGGGGCCACGCGCGAAAGCTGGAATGTCTCGACCTATGGCGCCAACAACTACACCGACGCGAACCCCATCAAGCTGAAGCCGTCGATTGAAGTCCAGGCCGGCTTGCTGATAAACCAGATGGCCAACGAGATGACGGGAGAAGAGGCGGTCAACGCGGCGCTTGAAGAGGTTGCACACCCTCTCGCCAGGCTCGAGACCAGCATAAAGCAAATAATCAGCGAAAACGCCCGTCTAATGCTTGGGGATGGCGTCAAAAACGGCGTGCTGTTCAGGATAGCGACGGAAAAGACGGAGAACCTCGCTCACGATCAGCTCAGGAAGCTTCCCTATTCGGGCGATTGGGCCCTCGGCGCGCTCAGGTCCCGCATGCGCGGGGAGCGTCCACGTGGGAACATCCCGGAGGCAATCGTAGAGAGGAACAGACACAGCATTACCGCAGACGCCTCTGCCAAACAGGTCGATGCCGTCGCCCGCTCAACCGTTGGCGGAACAGCAGTCGCCGCCGCTGCCGATCAGGCTGCCAGAACCGATGCCGCTCTCGTCGTCAGAGACCATATGGGTGAAGCCGCGCCGGCTGTCAGCACCGTCGTCATCGAGGCCGCCCTCAAGGCCGCCGCTGACGCCTTCGGCACCGAGGACGTCATCGGCGGTGGCGTGACCGCTGCTGCAGAAGCTGCTGCTGCCAATGCTGCTGCCGATGAACACGTCCAGGAAGCCGTCGCGGACGCGGCGGCCACGGGTGGCGCCGAGGCTGCGGCCAAGATCACATCTGCCGCCGGCGAGGCGGCCAAGTCTGCCTTCAATGCCATCGTGCGCGCCAGATCGGAAGCTGAAACGGCCGTCAAGGAGGACATCAGAGAGGGCGTTTTCAAGGCCACCGAGGGGACGCTCGACGCCCTGACGAAGCGGGGCCTCACCATCAAGGCCAAATGGGAGACCCGCCGGGTGAGGCCGATCGCGCAAAAAGCGGTCGGCCAGGCGACCCCTGAGCTTGCCGAAGAACTCATGAAGGCGACGAAGCTGCGCGAAAACGGCGAAGTGCCGGTGCCTGGAGAGAAGTCCCTCATCGAGGCGGCAAAGGCGCGAGCGGAGGTCCTGCTGGAGGCGGATGGCAGCGACGACAGCGTTGTGGAGGACATCTATAGGAGAAACGAGCACGGCAGCGTCTCGCAGTCGTATGCTGAAGCCGTCAGGACGGTCCTGGAACGCAGGATGGCACAGATCAAAGCCGATGCCGGCGGCCGCCCCCTTACTGCCAGCGATCTGGAGGCCCTTCACCGCAATCCAACCGGCCCGTCCGGCAGGCCCGTGCTGGAGACGGAGGTCAGACACGAGCTGGAAAAGATGCTCGCCCAGTTGAATGGCTCTTTCCCCACCGCGGCCGCGCGACCCGATGCGCAAACAGCGCCGCCCGATGCGCAGGCTGCGCAACCTGCCGCACAATCGCCGGCCACGCCGGATGCGGCTGCGCGTGCCGCCTTCGGCGAGAAGCTGGATCGTTACCGAGGCCAGGCCTTCACTGACATCAGAGACGAACTGAAAGG
>NZ_JBAURI010000886.1:0-15368 GCF_049581145.1 Bradyrhizobium sp. | reverse complement strand
GGCGCACACGGCGGTGGTGGCGGCGGCGGACATGGCGGCATGGGCATGGGCGGCATGGGTGGTGGCCATTTCGGCGGCATGGGCGGCGGACATTTCGACAGCGGGCATTTCGGCCACGCCGGATTCGGGCCCCGGTTCGCCTTTCATGAGCACGACGGCTTCCGTCACCGCGTGTTCGATCGCCGCCTGCATCGCTTCGTGTTCATCGGCGCGCCCTACCTTTATGCCGGCTACGACGACTGCTGGCGCAGGGCCTGGACATCCTATGGCCTGCAGTGGGTGAACGTCTGCGGCAACTACGATTACGGCTACTAGCGCGACCAACGCCCCGCCCCCCATTGCGTCGGCGCACCGCGCGAGTGGTGGTGGCCGTCACGCGGGCCTCCTTTCCAGCCGACCCGCCGTGACGGCCATTGCGCTGCTTTCATGATCTGCAAGTTCAATTCTGACATAGATGTCAGGTTTGCCGCTCCCGATTTTGCTACAATGGATCTGGAACGGATCTGGCCGTCTGGCCCTGTCGTTCGGGAACTTGAACCATGACCGGAAGCCACCGCCGCATCCTGGTCGTCGAAGACGATCCGGAAACCGCCGATCAGCTGGTCGAGCAGCTCACCACCAGCGGATACCAGGTGGATCTGGCGGCCAACGGCACCGAAGCCCTGAATCTCGGCGCGACGAGCGACTATGCCGTGATCACGATGGACCGCATGCTGCCTGACATCGACGGCCTTGCGGTGATGCGTCAATTGCGCGACGATGGTGTCGCCGCACCAGTCCTGATCATCAGCGCGCTCGGCGAAGTCGATGATCGGGTACGTGGCCTGCGCGCCGGTGGTGATGACTATCTCGTCAAGCCGTTTTCCTTCATCGAGCTATTGGCACGCGTCGAGGCGCTGGGCCGGCGCAGCGACACCATCGTCAAGGAGACGATCCTGCGCGTCGGTGATCTCGCGATCGACCTGGTATCGCGCAGCGCCAGCCGGCGCGGCAAGGACATCGCGCTGTTGCCACGCGAGTTTCAGCTGCTGGAATATCTGGTGCGCAACGAAGGCCGCGTGATATCCCGCGCCATGCTGCTGCAACACGTCTGGGACCTTCATTTTGACCCCTCGACCAACATCATCGACGTCTATGTCGGACGGGTACGCCGCAAGGTCGACGGCCAGCAGGCCTATCCGCTGATCCATACGCTTCGCGGCATCGGGTACTGTCTCCGTGCTCCTGGCTAAGACCCTCAAATCATCGACATTCAAACTCGCGCTGATCGCAATCGGGACGTTCGGCATCATCGTCTCGGCGATTTTCAGCTACGTGTATCTCTCCACCTGCTCTTATGTCCGCGCCCGGTCGGAGCTTGCCATCAGGAACGAGGATGCAAGCCTACAGGCCGCCTATCGCCGAGCCGGGCAGGATGGGCTGATCGCCTTGATCGCGCAGCGCGTCGCTGATCAGAGTTTTGCCGGCAGCGTGTACATGCTGGCCGATGCCGCGTTGACGCCGCTCGCCGGCAACCTCAAGGCATGGCCAGCGGCGGCGAACCCAGCCAGCGGATGGATCGAGTTCCGCCGCGAGGCGCCGCCCGACGCGTCCAGGGCGCCGCTGCTGCGGGCGACGCTGGAGACGTTGCCGAGCGGCGATCATCTCTTGGTGGGACGGGACATCAGCGAGCTCGACAGCCTGACTGACCGGATCAAGCTGGCCGCGATCTCCGGCGTGGCCCTGATCTTCGTGCTCGCGGGTGTCGCCAGCGTGCTGGTGACGCGCCGCACCGTCGGGCGGATCGAGCAGATCAATGCCACCAGCCGGGCCATCATGCAGAGCGGGCTCGACCAGCGCATTCCGCTCCGCGGCACCAACGACGAATGGGACCGTGTCGCGGAAAATCTCAACCAGATGCTGGACCGCATCGAGACGCTGATGGGCGAGATCAAGCAGGTCAGCGACAATGTTGCCCATGACCTGCGCACGCCACTGACGCGCATGCGCGGCCGCCTGGAGAAAGCCTATCACGCCAGGCGCAGCGCGGATGGCGATCAATCCCTGATCGGCGACACCATCGCCGATCTCGATTCGGTGTTGCGGATTTTCTCCTCGATCACGCGGATTGCGCATATCGAGGCCCAGGCCCGGACCAACGCATTTCGCAGCGTGAACCTGGTCGACGTCACCAACGAAGTTGTCGAATTGTACGATGCCGCGGCTGAGCAGGACGGCACGCGCCTCACCGTCACAGGAGGGCGCGAGGTGCTGGTGACCGGTGATCGCGACCTGATCTTCGATGCCATCGCCAACCTGGTCGACAATGCGATCAAGCATGGCCGCGCCGGTGGCGAGGTCGTGGTTACGAACGAAACCATCGATGACAGGCCGGTGATCTCGGTGGCTGATGACGGACTGGGCATCCCGGCGCAGGAGCACGAGCAGGTCTTCAAGCGCTTTTACCGACTCGAACGCAGCCGTTACACGCCGGGCAACGGCCTCGGCTTGAGCCTGGTCGCAGCCGTCGCACGGCTTCACGGCGCGCAGATCGAGATGCTCGACAATGCGCCGGGTCTGAAGTTCAGGATTCGGTTCGCGGCGCCGACCGGCTAGCTGGTGGTGGCCCTGCAAACGACCCGCGATCGCGCAATTGTCGATCGCACAGCGCAACGATGTCATTCCTGGGCCGGTTCGGATAAACTTCGCCCGTGGAACGCGGCACGAGGGAAAGAGACATGCGATGCAAACCGGGCTAAGGGTCCAACAGCTGCGGAGCCAGCTCGCTGGCCCGTTCGAGCTGAACCTCGGCATCGGGACCTGCGCGGCGATCACCGGGCCGTCGGGCTCCGGCAAAAGCCTGTTGCTGCGCATGATCGCCGACCTCGACCCCAACGAAGGCGAGGTCTGGCTGAACCAACAGGCGCGCGCCTCGATGCCCGCGCCGGCCTGGCGAAGACAAGTCACCTATGTCGCCGCTGAATCGGGCTGGTGGGCCGACGTCGTGATGCAACATTTCCCGGCCAGCGCCCGGGATCAGATCGCGGCGCTGGCTGCCAGCCTCGGCCTTCGCGCCGAGCTTCTGGACGCGCCAGTCGCGCAGTTGTCCACCGGCGAGAAACAGCGCTTGGCTCTGGTCAGGGCGTTGCTCCCCGCGCCACCCGTGCTGCTGCTCGATGAACCGACCGGGCCATTGGATGGAGACTCGGTCGCACGCGTCGAGACGCTGCTGCGCCAGCGCATGGCGGCCGACACGGCCATCCTGCTGGTCACGCACGATCCGAGACAGGCGGAACGGCTCGGCCATCAGCGCTATCGCATGGCGGAGCGACGCCTGGAAGCGCTATGAACCCCATCCTGCTGACGCCGCTCGACATCTCCATCGCGGCCTCCCTGATCATTCTTGATGCAGCGCTCTCGATCTGGCTGAAACTCCGGCTGCACCGGCAGATCGCCATCGCTGCAGCACGCATGGTGGTGCAACTCGTCGCCATCGGCTATGTACTGCGCTTCATCTTTTCCCTGAACAATCCGGCAGCAACGCTGCTGCTGGTCCTCGTCATGGTGCTGGTCGCCGCCCGCGAGGTAGCGACCCGGCCGGAAACCCGGTTCAAGGGCCAGTCGACATTTGCGATCGGGTTTGTCAGTGTCGGCTTTGCCACCTTCGTCACCGCGATCCTGGCGCTGACGACGGCAATCCGGCCAAAACCCTGGTTCGATCCGCATTATGCGATTCCGCTGGCGGGAATCATTCTCGGCAACGTCCTGAATTCCGCCAGTCTGGCGCTGGACAGCCTGTTGGGGTCAGTCAAGCGCGAGCGACAGGCGATCGAAGCACGGCTGGCGCTCGGGGGAACCTATCGCGAGGCAATCGCGCCGCTGGTGCGCGATGCGATCCGGCGGGGGCTTTTGCCGATCATCAACCAGATGTCGGCCGCGGGCATCGTCACCTTGCCCGGCATCATGACTGGGCAGATTCTGGCCGGGCTGGATCCGCTCGAGGCCGTCAAATACCAGATCCTGCTGATGTTCCTGTTGTCCGGGGGCAGCGGCTTGTCGGCCTTGGCGGTATCCTATCTGACCGCATGGCGCTTGACCGACGAGCGGCAGCGGCTGCGCCTGGACCGGCTGGCCTGATCCAAGCCGGCACCCATTCTCACGGCGCGGCCCATCTCGGTGCACGAGGCGCCGCGATGGAGCCGCCTCAGCTTCTGCGCCGCCAGGGTCGCCGTTCTCCTGCGGTGCAGCAAAGCGACCGCGTTAGACCAAATGCACATTCCGGTTGCAGCGACCTGATTGTAGCATCCGCGGAAAATGAACCGCTCAGACCGGTTCTCACCATGGGAAGGAAACCACAAACACCAAGGGACAGTGCAATGACAACGCTCGACACATATGCGCATCTCACCGAGTCGGATCACAGCGCGCAGCTGCGCAAGGCAGTGATCGCATCGACCATCGGCACCGCGATCGAATGGTACGATTTTTTCCTCTACGGTACCGCTGCCGGACTGGTTTTCGGCAAGCTCTACTTTCCCAACGAAGAGGCGTTGACGGGGACACTCGCCGCGTTCGGCACCTATTTCATCGGCTTCATCGGCCGCCCGATCGGGGCCGCGATATTCGGCCACTACGGCGATCGGATCGGCCGCAAGGCAACGCTCATCGCGACACTGTCGTGCATGGGCATTGCGACCTTCCTGATCGCGTTCGTGCCGACCTACGCAGAAATCGGCATCTGGGGCGCGGTCATCCTCACGGTCTTGCGGATGCTTCAGGGCATCGGCGTCGGCGGCGAGTGGGGCGGATCGGTGCTGCTGGCGATGGAATGGTCGCGCACTCACGGTCAACGCGGCCTGGTGGCATCATGGCCGCAATTCGGTGTGCCGTGCGGCCTGTTTCTGGCGAACCTTGCCGTCCTGGGGTTCAGCCAATGGTCAGGCGACCAGTTCGCGGTCTGGGGCTGGCGATTTCCCTTCGCGCTCTCGATTGTTCTCGTCGGCATCGGACTGTGGATTCGCCTCGGCATCCTGGAGACGCCGGTGTTCCAGGGGCTGTTGGACAACAGGAAGATCGAGAGGACGCCGATCATCGAAGTCTTCAAGATGCATCCGAAGGAGATCCTTCTGTCGGCATTGCTGCGGCTGTCCGAGCAGGCGCCGTTCTATATCTTCACCGCCTTCATCTTCGCCTATTCGGTCGGCACTCTGCACATGTCGCGCAACCTGATCCTGAGCGCGGTCCTGGTTGCTTCCTGCGTCTCCTTCATCACCATCCCGCTGTCGGGGCATATCTCCGACCGCATCGGACGCCGGAAGATGTATCTCATTGGCGCCGCGGCGGTGGGCCTGTTCGGCTTCCTGTATTTCGGAATGGTGGACACCGCCATTCCGTCGGCCGTGTTCATCGCCATCGTGCTGTCACTGATCCCGCATGACATGCAGTACGGGCCGCAAGCAGCGCTGATCGCCGAGGCCTTTACGCCGCGATTGCGCTACAGTGGTGCGTCGCTCGGCTATCAACTGGCCTCCGTGATCGCCGGCGGTCCGGCGCCGATCATCGCGACAGCCCTGTTCGCCACTTATCAATCCGGCTATGCGATTTCGGTCTACATCGCCGCATGCGCGGTCATAAGCCTCGTGGCGGCGGCTTTCATGCCTGATTACACCGGCAGGGACATTTCCAGGGAGTACGATGCCTGACGCCGACATGTAAGACCGATAGGAGGGCTTGGGCGTTTGACGCGGGCTAGGGCTCGTCGAGGCTCCTGTTCATTTTCTCGGAGCACGTGGCGACAGAAGGTGCGGCAAGGATCGATGGCCGGCACGGAAACCTTCCGCCCCGGGGTCCGGCTGCCGTAGTCGCGACTTCATCGGGGCGGCCATCGCGGTTGTTCCAGATGTGGCCTATCAGCAAGAGCCCTCACGTGCGGCAAGTGCGGCATGGACCCCGGCGAGATGGGCCGTTAGTATCGTGCTGCCGGTCTTTCCCGGATGGCTCACCAACCGCGTTGAATGCCCTTCACAACTCCAATCCCGACACCGGTCCGCCCGTTCTACTGGAGCGTCGCAATCACCAGCGCGCTTGCCGCCGCGGTGATCCTGGTCACGCTCTGGCTGTCCAGCCTGACCCGCTCGCAGTACGACTGGGTTGAGCATACGCTCGCGATACGCAATCAGCTGACAAACGTGCTGTCCCTGGTGCAGAGCGCGGAAACCGGTCAGCGCGGCTATCTGCTGACCGATAGCCAAGCGTATCTCATTCCCTACGATCGCGGCGTCACCGGCCTCAAGCCGGCCCTCGATGAGTTGAACCGGCTGGTCCAGGACAATCCCGACCAGGTCCGATCGGTCGAGCAATTGCGCGAGCTGATCACCAAGAAGCTCGGGGAATTGCGGGCGACCGTCGACGCCCGCAAGGCCGGCCGCAACGACGAGGCGCTTGCCATCGTCCGAAGCGATGAGGGCCTGCGGCTGATGGATGCGATCCGCCAATCGGTGACCGCCATGGAAGCGGTGGAGGATCGCCTGCTCGGCGAACGCGAGGCGCGGGCCGAGGCTACGAATTTTCGCGTCCAGGCCGGCGCCGGCGCGGCCCTGCTGCTGATCGTGGCGGCGGGCTATCTCGGCCTCTTGATCACGCGGAGGTCGTTCACGGAGCTCGCGGCCATGCGCGACAAGCTCGCTTCCGTCAATGCCGGCCTCGAGGAGCAGATGCGCCAGCGCGAGCAGATCGAGAGCCAGCTCCGCCAAGCCCAGAAGATGGAGGCGATAGGACAATTGACCGGCGGCATCGCCCACGACTTCAACAACATGCTCGGCGTGGTCTCCGGCTCCCTGGAATTGATGGAACGCAAGCTCCAGAAAGGCGAGACTTCGATTGCCCGCTTCATGGATGCGGCACTGCAGGCGACACGGCGCGCGGCGCTGCTCACCGATCGCCTGCTGGCTTTCTCGCGGCAGCAGCCGCTGGCGCCACAGCCGGTCAACGCCAACGCGCTGATCTCGTCGATGTCGGACCTGATGCGATCGACGCTCGGCGAGCATATCCAGATCGAGACGGTGACGGCGGCCGGGTTGTGGCCGGCCAGCGCGGATTATCATCAACTGGAAAACGCGATCTTGAACATCGCGATCAATGCGCGCGATGCGATGCCGGACGGCGGCAGGCTGACGATCGAGACCGGCAACGCCTATCTCGACGACGCCTATGCGCGCGGCCACGCCGAGGTCGATCCCGGCCAGTACGTGATGGTGGCGCTCACCGATACCGGCACCGGCATGCCGGCAGACGTCGCGGCGCGGGTGTTCGATCCCTTCTTCACGACCAAACCCACGGGCAAAGGCACCGGGCTCGGCCTCAGTCAAGTCTATGGCTTCATCAAGCAATCGCGCGGCCACGTCAAAATCTATTCGGAGGTCGGCGAAGGCACCACGGTGAAGATCTATCTGCCGCGGGCCGCTGAAATGGGCGCGCCGGCTGCGCCGTCGACATCGCCGCCGCAGGAGCTTTCCGGATGCGGCGAAGTCGTGCTGGTGGTCGAGGATGACCCCTTGATGCGGAAGTTCACCACGGAAGCGGTCAGCGAACTCGGCTACGGCGTGATCGAGGCGGAAAATGCCGCGGCCGCGCTTGCAGTCCTGGAACAGCGGCGCGACGTGGACCTCCTGTTCACCGACGTGGTCATGCCCGACGTCAACGGCAAGAAGCTCGCCGACACAGCGCTGCGGAAATATCCGGAGCTGAAGGTACTCTATACCACAGGCTATACGGCAAATGCCGTCGTCCATGGCGGCATTCTGGATGCCGGCGTCAATCTCCTGGGGAAACCCTTCACGATGGAGCAGTTGGCGCGGAAACTGCGCAGCGTGCTCGGCCAGTAGGACGCGGCAGCAGCGGCCCCCGGTTGTTACGCGTTGAGCGGCATGCCGCCGGCGAGACGGGTCGCGGCGCGTTCGGCCTCGCGGGCATTGCGAAACAGCTTGCCTTCCATCCGGTTGAAGCGGTGGGTGGCCGCGAAGAAGCGGTAGCCGTCCGCGTCGCGCACGACAATTCCGGCGGCTTGCGAGCTGACTTCGATGATGTAGGTGTCTGACATTGACCTGGTCCAGTTCCGATTTCGCGGCCAGATAACGGGACGAGCAGCGAAAAGTTCCGGGACACGGCGACGCCCCCGTCGACGTGGAGGACGCCACTTCCCGGCGGCGTGCAGCGAAAAACTGACGCTTCTGCGATGCGGATCATTCGCTGCACGAGGGCTCTGCATTCCATCCCCATCGTCAGTCCGGGCGACCCGCCCAGCGTCGAGCCCGAGCCGCGGCATGACGACAAAGTGAAAACCCGGCAGCTCTTGCAGAGACCGTCACGCGCCGTCTGCTCACGCCGAAATCGGCGGATCATCGCGCTCGATCACCCGGGGATGGCCGTCATCGTCGATCGAGACGTAGGTGAAATTGCCGTCGGTCACCAGGATCGACTGCCGTTCCTTGCGCCGCAGCACCCAGGCCTCGAGATGGGCCGTCACCGAGGTGCGACCGATCCGCACCAGATTGGCATGCACGGAAACGAGATCGCCGACAAAGACGGGTTTCCTGAAATTCATCGCCTCGATCGCGACCGTCACGGTGCGCGATTTCGCGACCTTGGAGGCGAACACGCCGCCGCCGATATCCATCTGGCTCAACAGCCATCCGCCGAAAATATCGCCGTTGGCGTTGGTATCGGCCGGCATCGCCAGCGTGCGGATGCATAGATCGCCCTGCGGCTCTGTTGTTGCGATCAAAGGCATTTGCGATTCCGCATCGGTCACTTGAAACTCTCCCAGCCGGCATCCGGCGCGAAACGGTCGCCGAACTTTGCGGCCATTGCACGCAAGGCCGAGACGACATGGTCGACGCCGCGCGTCCGCGCATAGTTCAAAGGGCCGCCGCGGAACGGCGCGTAGCCGGTGCCGAAGATCATGGCGCCGTCGATCACATCGGCATTGTCGACGATGCCTTCGCGCAGGCAGGCGACACAGACATTCGACATCGGCAGGATCAGGCGGTCGATCATCTCGTCGGTCGGCGGCGTGCCTTGCGGCGAAGCCGGTGTCTTGTCGGCCTTGCCGTCACGCCACGTATAGAATCCTTTGCCGCTCTTGCGGCCGAGCTCGCCCTTGGCGACCATGTGGCGCAGCCAGGCGGGCGTCGGCGGCAACAGGTCGCCGAATTTCGAGCGCAGCATGTCGCCGACATCGAGGCAGATATCGAGCCCGACCTGATCGGCGAGCTCGATCGGCCCCATCGGCATGCCGAACTTTTCCGCCGCCGCATCGATCGTGTGCTTGTCGATCTTGTCGTCCAGCATCACCATCGCTTCCAGCATGTAAGGCGTCAGCGCGCGGTTGACCAGAAAACCCGGCGAGCTCTTGACCGGCAGCGGCAGGCGGTCGATGGCGCCGACAAAGGCCAGCGCCTCCTTCAGGCGTTCGGCATCGGTGCCGTCATGGCTGACCACCTCGACGAGCTGCAAGCGCGACACCGGGTTGAAGAAATGCAGTCCGAGCAGGCGTTCGGGCTTTTGCAGGGTCGTCCGCAAATCCTGCAGCGGGATGCTGGAGGTGTTGGTGGCAAGGATCGCGCCGTCCTTCATCTTCGGCTCGATCGAGCCATAGATGGTCTGCTTCAGTTCCAGCTTTTCCGGCACCGCCTCGATGATGAGATCCGCGTTGCGCGCGCCCTCACCGTCGATATCCGGCACCAGCCGGTCAAGCGCGTCGCGGACTTCGGTGGGTTTGCGGATGATCTTGCCGAACAGATCGGCGGCGCGCCTGATCGCGCCGGCGATCGGCTCGGCCTTCATGTCGGCGAGCGTGACATGTAGGCCTTCATTGGCGCACCAGGCGGCGATATCGCCGCCCATCGCGCCGGCACCGATGACGTGGACACGGCTTATTTTGTTGCCGCTGCCCGCCAGCTTCTTCATCCGCTCACGCAGGAAGAACACCCGGATCAGGTTCTGCGCCGTCGGCGTCACCATCAATCTGGCAAACGAGGTCTTTTCGGCCGCGAGCATCGCCGCCTTGTCGCCGCCGTGCTGGTCCCAGAGATCGATCAGCGCGTAAGGCGCGGGATAATGTTCGTGCGGCGCCGCCTTGTCCGCCTCACGGCGCATGCGCGAGGCCAGGAAGCCGCGCGCCGGCGCCGAATTGAGCAGCGTGTTCAACAGCCCAGGCTGCGCGCGTTTCAGCCGTCCGAACACGGCATCCTTGACCGCGTTTCGCACGTGCCGCTCCTGGGTGACGGCATCGACCAGGCCAAGCGACTTGGCGCGGCGCGCGTCGACGGTGCGGCCGGTCAGCATCAGCGTCATCGCCTGCGTCGGGTTGACCAGGCGGGTCAAGCGCGCGGTGCCGCCGAGGCCGGGATGCAGCCCCAGCATCACCTCGGGAAAGCCGAAACGCGCACCGTCGATCGCAATGCGCGATTGACAGGCCAACGCCACTTCAAGGCCGCCGCCGAGGCAGAAGCCGTGGATCACGGCAACCGTGGGAAACCGCAGCGCATCGAGGCGATCGATCACCGCATGGGCGCGGCCCATGGCCGTCTCGACCGCGGCCGGATCGGCGGCGCCACGGAAGTCATTGACGTCGGCGCCGGCAATGAAGCCGGATTTTTTTGCGGAACGAATCACGAGCCCGACGGGCCGCTGGCTTTCCAGCGCCGTCAGCACCTGATCGAATTCCGCCATGACATCGCCCGACAGCGTGTTGGCGCTGGTGCCCTCGCGGTCGAACAGGAGCCACGCGATGCCGTCGCCATCGCGCGTCAGCTTGAAATTCCGATAGGGGCTTTCCGGCGCGGGCTTCGGCCCGAGCTCGAGCACGCGGTCGCCGAGCACGTCCATGATCCTGGATTCCATGGTCATACCGCCTCGATCAGCATCGCGCCGCCCTGGCCGCCGCCGATGCATTCGGTGGCGATGCCCCGCCTGGTCCCAAGCCGCTTCATCGCGTTGACGAGATGCAGCACGATGCGGTTGCCCGAGGTGCCGACGGGATGGCCGAGACTGATCGCGCCGCCATCGACATTGAGCTTTGCCGGATCGATCGCGCCGGCGGCGCCGTCGAGCCCCAGAATCTCGCGGCAGAACTTGTCGTCATTCCAGGCCGCGAGACAGCCGAGCACCTGGGTCGCGAACGCCTCGTTCAGCTCCCAGGTCTCGACATCTCCGAGCGCCAGATTGTTGCGCTTGAGAAGCGCGGTCGCCGACAATACCGGCCCCAGGCCCATGATCGAGGGATCGAGCGCGGACCATTGGCTGTCGAGGATCACGGCTTTCGGCTGCAGGCCATGTTTCGCGACCGCGTCCTCGGATGCCAGGATCACCCAGGAGGCGCCGTCGGTGATCTGTGAGGAATTGCCGGCGGTGACCTGGCCCCAGGGGCGCTCGAACACCGGCCGCAATTTCGCAAGCGTCTCCGGCGTGGAGTCCGGGCGGACGCCGTCATCGTGATCGTAGAATTTGCCGTCGCGGGCAAAGGCGGTCTCGACCTCGCCCTTCAAGAAGCCCTGTGACTGCGCGTTGGCGAGCCGCCTGTGGCTCTCGGCCGCATAGGCATCGGATTGCGCGCGCGTGATGCCGAAGAGATGGCCGACGACTTCGGCGGTCTGGCCCATGTTCAGTTCGGTGATGGGATCCGTCAGCCCGCGCTCCAGCCCGATGATCGGCTTGAAATAGCCGGGCCGCGCCTTCAGCGCCGCCATGATCTTGGCCCCGATGCCCTTGGCAGCGGCGAGCCCCGCGAACCAGCGCACGCCCTGTTGCGGCCACACCAGCGGGGCGTAGCTCAGCGCCTCCGCGCCGCCCGCCAGGATCAGGTTGGAGACGCCCTCGCGGATATAGCGGTAGGCGGTATCGATCGACTGCATGCCCGAGCCGCAATTGATCTGCACGGTGAAAGCCACCATCGCCTCGCCCATGCCAAGCCGAAGTGCTGCGACGCGCGCGGGGTTCATCTCGTCAGCAATCACGTTGACGCAGCCGAGGATCACCTGGTCGAACGCGGTCGGCGCGAACGGCTGCCGCGCCAAGAGCGGCCGGCCGCATTGTACGGCAAGGTCGACCGGCGTGAACGGGCCGGGACCGGAGCGCGCCTTCAGGAACGGCGTCCGGCTGCCGTCGACGATAAAGACCGGTCTTGCCATCAGCTCGCCGCCCTCTGCTCGCCCAATTCCTGAAAGAATTGATGCACATCGGCTGGCTTCTTGTAAATCGGCGACAACGCCTCGGGCGCGAAATCATCGACTTCGATCACTTTTGCAACCGCTTCATGCGCGGCCGCAAGCCGATCGGCCTGGGCCTGGGTGAGGATGCCCCGCTTCACAGCTTCCCTGGCGTCGCGTAGCCGCGCGGCGTGCATGGTCTTGGCGACATCTTCGGCGCCCGTCACCAGCAGGAACGCCTTTTCCAGCCGGGCCAGCGGGCCATCGTCGTCGACATGCGACAGGTCGGGGGTGAGACGGTCGCGCGCGGCCGAGGGCGCGAGCACGAGCTCGGCACAGCGATGCACCACACGGTCGCTCGGACCCAGCACGCGGGCGCCGAACGGCTGGATCAGGAATTTCAGGAGCACACCGACGAAGCGGTTGGGCAGGTTGGCGCAGATTTCGGCAAACCGGTTCTCGATGGTCTTGAAGCCGTTCGCCATGCACCATTCCAGCGCGGCGAAATCGGCCGGCTGCCGGCCCTCGTCCTGCCAGCGTTTGAGCGCGGCGGAGAGCAAGTACAATTCGGACAGGATGTCGCCGAACCGCGCCGACAGCATTTCCTTGCGCTTCAAGGCGCCACCGAGCGTCAGCAGCGCCATGTCGGCGCAAAGCGCGAACGCGGAGGAATAGCGCGAGAGCTGGCGATAGAAGCCGGTGGCGTCACCGGCGTCGGGCGCCGGCGCGAACAGGCCGCGGGTCCAGCTCCGGCCCCACGCGCGGAACAGCGTCGCAAAGGTATGGCCGACATGGCTCCAGAACGATCTGTCGAAGGCGTCGAGACCGCGCGTGCGATCGGTGTCGCCGAGCGCGTTCATCTCCTGCAGCAGATAGGGATGCGCGCGGATCGCGCCCTGCCCGAACACGATCAGATTGCGCGTCAGGATGTTGGCGCCCTCAACGGTGATGCCGACCGGCACTGACCGGTAGAGGCTCCCCATGTAGTTCTGCGGGCCATCGATCACGGCCTTGCCGCCATGGATATCCATCGCGTCGTCGATCGCGATCCGCATCCGCTCGGTCGCCTGCAATTTCATGATGCCCGAAATCACCGCGGGATGATGTCCCTGGTTGAGTGCGGCGCAGGTCAGCCGCCGCGCCGCGTCGAGCAGATAGGCCGTCCCGGCGATGCGGGCCAGCGGCTCCTCGATGCCTTCGAACTTGCCGATGGAGATCCCGAACTGCTCGCGGATCCGGGCATAGGCTCCGGTGGTGCGCGCGGCATAGGCGGCGCCGGCGGCCGACAGCGAGGGCAGAGAAATACCGCGGCCGGCGGCGAGCGCGGTCATCAGCATTTTCCAGCCCTGGCCCAGCCGCGCCTCACCGCCGATGATGTAGTCCATGGGAATGAAGACGTCGCGGCCGCGGTTTGGGCCGTTCTGGAACACCTGCATCGCCGGCAGATGACGACGGCCGATCTCGACGCCGTCGAGATGAGTCGGAATCAGCGCCACGGTGATGCCGAGTTCGTCGCGCTCACCGACCAGATGATCGGGATCGTAGGCTTTGAAGGCAAGGCCCAGCAGCGTCGCGACCGGCCCGAGCGTGATGTAGCGCTTGTGCCAGTTCAGCTTGAGGCCCGTGACCTCGCGACCCTCAAAAGTGCCCTTGCAGATGATGCCGCTATCGATCATCGAGGCGGCATCCGAGCCCGCCTCCGGACTGGTGAGGCCGAAGCAGGGAATGTCGCGGCCATCGGCGAGCCGCGGCAGCCAGCGCTGCTGCTGCTCCCTGGTGCCGAAGCGCATCAGGAGCTCGCCCGGTCCGAGCGAGTTGGGCACCATCACGGTGACGGCGGCCGTCAGCGAGCGCGAGGAAATCTTGCGCACCACTTCCGAATGCGCGTAGGGCGAGAAGCCGAGGCCGCCGAATTCCTTCGGGATGATCATGCCGAAGAACTTGTTGCGCTTGATGAAGTCCCAGGCCTCGGCCGGCAGGTCGCGCCATTCCCAATTGATCTTCCAGTCATCGAGCATGGCGCAGAGCTCGTCGACCGGGCCGTTGAGGAAGGCGTTTTCCTCGTCCGTGAGTGTGGCCGGCGCGGTGGCGAGCAGCTTCGTCCAGTCCGGATTGCCGGTAAAGAGATCGGCGTCCCACCAGACATCGCCCGCCTCCAGCGCTTCGCGCTCGGTATCCGACATCGAGGGCAGCACGCCGCGCGCCCAGGAAAAAATCGGTTTGGTGACGAAGTCGCGGCGAAAGGTGCTCATGGCGAGATCCTCGTTGCGAGAGTTGTGCTGCGGTCCGCAAGGCCGATCATGCACCGGCCCCTTCTAGCGGAAAACGTGACGATTCACGTGACACATCACATCGAAATGCAGCGAATTTGATGGCAACCGATAACGGGAATATGTCGTGCGGGTTCCGGTGAATGCTGACGCCTAAATCGTTACGACGCATGGCATTTGGTTGAGAATCGAGAATGGGACGAACCCGAGACGAGCGATTCAGTGAATGTTGTCATATCCTACAACGATTTCTCCGCTTCCCTTCCGTGTGGCGGCCCTGGCCACAGTCGTCATCACCCGCGAATGCGGGTGATCCAGTATTCCAGAGATGTTCGTCGATCGAGAGGTCTGCAATCCTGGGTCGCCCGGTCAAGCCGGGCGATGACAGGGTTTGGTGTGGCGGCCGCGCCCACGATCGTCACCCGAGCAAACGACGCCCGGTATGATTCGAACTTCGAAAATCGCTGCTCCAATAAGCGATCTTGAAGTCCTGATCCTATCGGCCTGCTCCCCGAACTTCAGCGGAAGCGCGCCCAACAGCTTTTTGATGGCACGGCGGGCACGGCGCAAATGCGCGCAGCCCCCGAATCGAATGTCAAACAGCAGATACGGCTTCGCGGTCTCGCGGCGCTGGTCGCCCGAGCTTTGCCAGAATTCTTGCGCCTCAAATCAGAGGGCGCAGGGAATGCCGGGTGCACGCTGCACCCGCGGTCTCGTGTGCGATAGAGTAGAAGGCAAGCGGCACACGAGCATACAGGTTCAGCGGAAACACTCCGACATTCCCTGCGCAATGGCTTTACGGCTTACTTCGCGCTCTCCCCGGCGATCCAGGCTTTTTTGACACCGTCGCCTTCGGAGTTGCCATCCGCCCGGTCGGGCCGACAGGACTCCAAAGACTTGACGCCGACCATTG
>NZ_JBAURI010000885.1:0-5197 GCF_049581145.1 Bradyrhizobium sp. | reverse complement strand
TCCGCGGCGATCGCGGCCCGCGCCGCCCACGTGACGAAGTCGAAGTGGCGGAAGAGGAGTAAGAGCAATGGCTGAAGCTGGTGCACGCCGTCCGTTTTTTCGTCGCCGCAAGACCTGCCCGTTCACGGGTCCGAATGCGCCGAAGATCGACTACAAGGATTCCAAGCTGTTGATGCGCTACGTGTCCGAGCGCGGCAAGATCGTGCCGAGCCGCATCACGGCCGTCTCCGCCAAGAAGCAGCGCGAGCTCGCGCGCGCGATCAAGCGCGCGCGGTTCCTGGGCCTGCTGCCCTATGTGATCCGGTAACAACTGATGCTCCGGTCGGCGCCGTTTGGCCGCCGGCCGGATTTCGAATTCATAAGGCTTCCGGATCGTCCGGTTGCCGATGGTTGGGGCCGATGCCTCTAACCGCTCGAAAGGGGCGGGACAGCTGATGATGGCGATTATTTTCATAGCCCTGGCCGCCGGCGCTGCGTCGGCATTGATGTTCACCTCGATCATTTCGGGCGAACTGATATCGCTTTTGCTGATGTATCTGGCGCCGCTGCCGCTCATGGTGGCGGCCATGGGATGGGGCTCGCCGTGCGCCGTAAGCGGCGGCGCCGCGGCCGCCGTCGGTATTACCCTGATCTTCGGTCTTCCCCATGGCCTGGCCTATGCCGTCGCCGTGGCGCTACCCGCCTGGTGGCTCGGCCATCTGGCCTTGCTCGGCCGGCCGCTGGTCGGCTACGCTCCACCAGGTGCGGCGGACTCAATGGCGGTCGCGCCAGCGCTCGAATGGTATCCGGTCGGGCGCATCCTGGCCTGGATCTCGGGCTTTGCCGCCTTGACCACCTTTGCTGCGCTGCTGACCCTCGGAACCGACGCCGCGACCATCACCGCTACGCTGCATCGTGGCGTGCTACGCGCCTTCAGCCTGCACGATCTGCAGCCCACCGGCGAGGTCGAACAAGTGGTCGACGCGCTGGTCATGATCGCGCCATTTGCGGCGTCCGTCGTTGCGGTGCCGACGCTGGCTTTGAATCTCTGGCTTGCTGCAAAAGTCACCAAGACGTCGGGCCGCCTGCGCCGTCCCTGGCCGGACCTGCGGGCCACCACATTGCCGCCGATGACGCTGGTCGGATTATGCGTGGCGATCGCATTCTGCTTCGCCGGCGGCCTTGCCACCATTGTCGCCGAGGTCGCCACTGCAGCTTTGCTGATGGCCTATGCGCTGACCGGATTCGCGGTGCTCCATACGCTGACGCAGACGATGAAAAGCCGCGCCTTATGGCTCGGCTCGGCTTACGCCATCGTGGTCATTTTCACCTGGCCGGTGCTCGCGTTGGTCCTGCTCGGGTTGGCCGACGCCGTATTCGGCCTCCGTCAGCGCTATCTGCGCAAGCGGCCGCCACCTCTGCCGGTGTCCTGAACACCAACCCGTCAATCCACATTCAGGTCGAACGCATCACTCAAGGAGAACGAATATGGAAGTCATTTTGCTGGAACGTGTCGCCAAGCTCGGCCAGATGGGCGAAGTGGTGAAGGTAAAGGATGGTTTTGCGCGCAATTTTCTCCTGAAGCGCAAGAAGGCCTTGCGCGCGACCGCAGAAAATCGCGCCAAATACGATGGCATGAAGGCGGAGCTCGAGGCCAACAACCTTCAGTCCAAGTCCGAAGCCAGCAAGGTCGCCGAGAAGATCGACGGCGTCGACATCGTGATCATCCGTCAGGCTTCGGAGAGCGGCCAGCTGTTCGGCTCGGTCTCGGTGCGTGACATCGTCACGGGATTGGCCAGCGAAGGCGTCACCGTCAGCCGGCCCCAGGTCTGGCTCGATGCGCCGATCAAGACGATCGGCCAACAGAAGGTGACGATCGCCGTCCATCCCGAAGTCGAGGCCATTATCACGGTGACGGTCGCCCGCAGCGCCGACGAAGCCGAGCGTATCAAGCGCGGCGAGGACATCTCGAGCCGTCGGGAAGATCAGGACGCCGCCGCCGAGGCGCTGGCCGCCGCCGGCGAGTTCTTCGATCCGGAAGCCGAGCCCGAGGAGGCGCCGCCGGCGGAAGCCACGCCCGAGAGGTAATTTCGGCAATCTCGACCTGAAGCCCGGCCGCTCGATGCCGGGCCTGCCGCCCGTGGGCAGGATGCCCCGGGCGCCCCAGCCCAGTCGCTCGCTGAGCGACAGGCGCGACGGCGGCGTCAAATATGTTCCGCCGTCAGCCCGAGCAGGCTCCCCGGTTTCGGCCGATTATTGCGAGATCGGAGGAACTGGTGGTCCGGCAGGCGCTGACGGCTGCGGTGCGGGCGCCGCTGCCGTCACTGCCGGTGGCGGCGAAGCCACGAGTGGCGGAGGACTTGCTGCCGGTTCCGATCCGCTACCGGAACTCGGGGCGGACATCGAGGAAGAAGCCGCATCGACCGCAGGTGCCGGCGTCACGGGAGCAGTCGGATCCGGCCGTAGAGTTCCGGTTTCCCTCGGTGGCTCGATCGTGGCGGATTGAGATGGTTCGTCGGTGGCAGGCTTGGTGGCCTCAGGCCTGGTGGCCTCGGGCTTGGGTGATTGGGGTTCGGGTGATTCCGGCTTGGCTGCTTCCGGCTTGTCGGCGTCAACCTTGGCGGAGTCGCTCCTCGGCAACACGCTGGCGGCCGGCTCCTCGCTCCTCGGCGGCTCCTTGGGCGCCGTATCGGCGCCCGGCCTGCTGCGCTTGGCCAGCTTCTGCTTCGCCGACAATTTGCGGCCGTCGCGTCCACGCAGACCCGCGGCCTGAGCCGGAAGACCATCGCCCACCTCGGGCTTTGCAACCTCTGCCGGGGCTTCTGCCGGTCGCGCCAGTCGCTTGCGGGCGGGACGTTCAATTTCGTCGTCCGACCGCGCGGGCTTGACCTCGTCGGCCGGCGCATCAGCTTCGGCACTCGGCGCGGGATGCAGCCTGTGCCCGAATCGATCTCGTTGTCCGGGTCTTGCTTCCGGTTTCGCCTCTAAATTTGCTTCCGATTTCGCTTCCTTGGCGCCGTCTTTGCCGCCCTTGTCCTTGCCGTCCTTGACTTGTTCCTTGGCCTGGCCGGCGCCCAGCCGCGTGTCGGTCGCGCCGTTCGAGGTGAGATAGGAGGAGAGCACCCCGGCCATCTCGGGACTGGTCGTATAGTGCTGGCGCAGGAAACCCGGCAACGATCCCGCCGCCACCGTCTTCAACAGGCCGCGCGGGCTCTTGTGGCAGGCCGTGCAGGTCCCCGCGAAAATCTGCGAAGGGCTCTTGCCGGCCTCGAGGTTCTCTTGCGCGCGCGCCAGACCTGCGGTGCAACAACCGATCAGAAGCGTCACCGCCGCTAAACTGAGCGCTCGGCTCAACATTCTTGTTCTCCTGCGGAAATCGCCTGCGCCTGCAGTGTGGCCCGGCACGCGTCCCCAGTGCCGATGGCGTGACCTTTTAGCCGATTATCACGCGAATGGAAGCACGCACACTCGCGCAACTGCGTGAACGCGGTATTTTGGAATATCGGCTGTGTCCACAATGCAATAGCGGACCGGGGGCGGAGTGGATAACTTGTAACCTAAGATGCATAGGAACCAATTCGTTCCAGATGCGTCGACGGGACGGCCGGGTAAATCTTCATCTCGCGGGACGGATCCTTGCGGTGATATCGATGGACCTTTTGTTGCGTGGTTTACTGAGTAAGTTTATTCGCCGCGGTTCTATGACGTTCACGACCGCCAGCGGCGCCAAGTTCACCTGCGGCGATGGTACCGGTAAGCCGGTTTTCGCCCGGTTCGTCACAACCAGGGCCGAACGCAGGATCCTGCTGAACCCTGAGCTTGCGCTGGGCGAGGCCTATATGGACGGCGAGTTCGTGATCGATCAGGGCTCGATCGCGGACGCGCTGGCGATCCTGATGAACCAGCCTGACGTGCTGCCGGGCTGGGCCAAGGTGCGCTGGTGGCTGCGCTATTTCGTCAGGCACATCGGCCAGTTCAATCCGCGCGGCCGAGCGCGAAACAACGTCGCGCACCATTATGATCTCGACGGGCGCCTCTATTCGCTGTTTTTGGATGCCGACAAGCAATATAGCTGCGCTTATTTTGAAACTCCCGATACCAGTCTCGACGATGCCCAGCTCGCCAAAAAACGGCATCTCGGCGCGAAGCTGCTGGTCGATCACGGCGACCGCGTGCTCGATATCGGATCGGGATGGGGCGGCCTCGGTCTCTATCTTGCCGAAATCGCCGGCGCCGATGTCACCGGCGTGACGCTGTCGACCGAACAATTGCAGGTGGCGAACGCCCGCGCGGCGGAAAAGAACCTGACGCAGTCCGCGAAATTCCTGCTCGAGGACTATCGCGACGTAACCGGCGCGTTCGACCGCATCGTATCGGTCGGCATGTTCGAGCATGTCGGGGTCGCCTTCTATGAGACCTTCTTCAGGCGATGCGCCGAGCTCCTCACCGACGACGGCGTGATGTTGCTGCATTCGATCGGCCGCTCGGAAGGTCCCGACGCGACCAATCCCTGGATTGCGAAATACATCTTCCCTGGCGGCTACATCCCATCGTTGTCGGAGGTGATGGCCGCGATCGAACGCGCCGGCCTTCTGGTGTGCGACGTCGAAATCCTGAGGCTGCATTATGCCGAAACTCTGAAGGCCTGGCGCGAGCGCTTCATGGCGCGGCGCGAGGAGGCCGTGCAGCTGTACGACGAGCGCTTCGCGCGGATGTGGGAGTTCTATTTGGCCGCTTCCGAAATGTCATTTCGCAAGCAGAACCTGATGAATTTCCAGATTCAGCTGACCAAGCGCCAGGGCGTGGTGCCGATGACGCGGGACTACGTTCCGCAGGAAGAAGCCAAACTGCGAGCCCGGGAACAGCGCACCAAGCCGCGGCTGAAGATGGCCGGCGAATAGCCCCGATTAGAGCGGGTGCGGAGCGGATCGGGATTGCACTGCGGGACGCTAGCGGTGCCGGTCGCGCAAGGGCAATTTGAGTTGCGCCAGAATCGGAGCGTCGCGTCGTGGGCATCCACGGCGTATCGCAAAGGCTTCGTCGCGCAGTCGTCGCGCGCCGCCCCACTCAAGAGACATGCCGAGACCGCGGCTAGGGCCTGTCTTCAGTTGAGCAAGATCATGGCAGAAGCGAGCTGGACGCCGGCCAGGAATATTTTGGCGAGCTTGTCGTAGCGGGTCGCGATGGCTCGAAAATGCTTGAGTTTGTTGAAGAAGCG
>NZ_JBAURI010000884.1:0-1507 GCF_049581145.1 Bradyrhizobium sp. | reverse complement strand
TCGTTCGACGGTAGGATCGCCAGATGGCGGAGCGAAGTAGCACGGCGCCGATTGCTGCTCGTGCTCGATAACGTTTCCGATACTGGCCAGGTCAAGGCACTTCTGCCCGGCGCTGCCTCCTGCCTGGTACTCATCACGAGCCGCAGGCCCCTGTCCGAGCTAGAGGGTGGGCGGCTCATCTCCCTCAATAAGCTGCGGGCCGACGAAGCAGTGCAACTCTTCCGCCGCATCCTTGGCGCAGGCGACCTGCGTACGCATGACATGCCAGAGATCCAGGAACTGCTGGACCGGCTAAACTGCCTTCCCCTGGCGATTCGCATCGCTGCGGCACAATTACGAGCCCATCCAACCTGGGAGATCCGGGATGTCTTGGATCAGCACATCTCTCTCATGAATCCTGTCGTCGAGGCCTACGAGAAGAGTTACAGGGATCTGAGCCCAGAGGTCCAGATTTTCCTTATGCGCATCGCGCAGCATCCGGGAACGGACTTCGACGTTGGAGCGGCCGCCGCGTTGGCGGACGTAAACGAAGGACAAGCCCTTCAGCTTCTCGATGACCTTTATCTCCGTCATCTGGTGGAGGAGCCCAAACGCGGCCGGTATCAACTTCACGATCTCATTCGGGACCTTGCCAGGGAAGGGTTGAAAGTGACAGCAGCTTCGGAGCGTGCGGATGCCATCGCACGTCTGATGGCTCATTACCTGAGCGCGGCGAGCAGGGCTAACGCCACACTCGGCTCCACCGATCCGGTCGTCCGGGAAAAGAGCATGACAGCGGCCGGAGTCACGATCATGAGCGAAGAGGACGCCCTCAGGTGGCTGGACTCTGAATTCCCAAACCTCTTCGCATGCGTCGAATATGCTCTTGATGAGCAAGTCCGCCCTTACTGCTGGGAGTTGCCGCTGGCACTGGGATACTTCGTACAGATGCGCGGTCTGCTGAACCAGGGTCTGAAGCTCTTCTCAAGAGCCAGGGATCTGGCCGCCACGAGCGATGAGCCGTCACTGGCGCGGACTCTCACCTGGCTTGCCTGCTTCTCCCGTCACGCTGGCGAGTATCAGTCGGCCAGGGCATATCTCCGCGAAGCGACTGAAATTCCTCCAGACGTATTGACGACTGCCGTCCGGGCCCAGATCTTCCGCGAACTGGGTCTCCTCGACTGCGCAACGGGCGAGTTGAGCGAAGCGCGAAGCCATTATGACACGGCCGTCTCGCTTGCTGTCGCCGCCGATGACAAGTATGCGGAGGGCTATGCCTTGATCAACTCGGGGATCGCCCACAAGCTGAGCGGCGAGTACCCCGAGGCGACCGCGCAGATGAGCGAGGCCTATGCCATCGGCGCCGAACTCGGGATCGGGAGACTCCAGGCGGTGTCCAGCTACGAGATGGGGTCGGTGTCTATCCTCCAGCACGACCGTGACAGCGCCCGAACCCACCTGGAACGGGCGTTGGCGATCTATGAGAGCATGGGGAATGGCAACGGGCAGGCGAACGTGCATCTAAACC
>NZ_JBAURI010000883.1:0-15109 GCF_049581145.1 Bradyrhizobium sp. | reverse complement strand
GTGAAGACCTCAAAGGGCCGTTCATGCAGCTTCCGGCCAAGATCGAACAGCAGCAGGGTTTTCGAACGCTGGGCTACGCCGATCTGCGGGAGGCCCTTGCCGAAAGATTCCATATGAGCCCGGCCTTGCTTGCCGCCCTCAATCCAGACGCATCATTTGCGAGCGCGGGTGAAAAGATCATCGTCGCCAACGTGGTCACCGAGCGGAAGCCTTTGGCCGCAGCCCGCCTCGACGTCGACAAGAGCCGGCAAACGGTCAAGGTCTATTCCAGAGAAAACGAGTTGATCGCGTTCTTTCCGGCGTCCGTCGGCAGCGATGACAAGCCCACTCCCTCCGGAACGCTGAAAGTGACGCTGATCGAAAGCGACCCGCTCTTCCACTACAATCCCAGATACCAGTTCAAGGAAGTGGAGACGCGGCGGGCATTCGACTTGGGGCCCGGCCCGAACAATCCGCTCGGCACGATGTGGATCGCTTTGTCGAAGCCGAGCTACGGTATTCATGGCACACCAGAGCCCTCGCAGGTCGGCAGCGCCGCGTCGCATGGCTGCGTGCGGCTGACGAACTGGGACGTTCAGCGTCTGGCTGACATGCTGAGCAAGGGAATTCCGGTGAATTTCATCGAGCAACCACGCGGCGAGCCGGGCGGCGAGTCGACGTCGTACTAGCTCTTTCGCTCCGCCTGCGACGAATCGACAAACTCCACCGGCGTACCCTTCTTGACGCTCTTGCCCAGGAAGGTGACGTCCCAATTGGTCAGTCGCACGCAACCATGGGATTCGGATTTGCTGACCCTCGATGGGTTGGGCGTCCCATGGATGCCATAGCCTTCCGCCGAAAGACCGATCCAGAACGAACCTGCCGGGTTGTTAGGCCCAGGCTTGATATCGAATGGCTCCCTGGATTTCACGCCCTTGAACTTGTAGTCGGGATTATACCGGTAATTCGGGTTGGCATCGGCAGATTCGACTTTCAAGGTGCCGCTGGGCGTGGGCTTTTCCTCGCTGCCGACCGTTGCCGGAAAGAACGCCACGAGTTCGCCGGAAGGGGCGAAAGCCTTCAAGGTTTGACGCGTCTTGTCGACCTCGATCCGTCCAACCTTCAATTTGGCGTCGTTCTTCGGGACGTTGGTCACAGTGATCGTCTCCCCGGCTTGATCGAATTTCTTTCCGGGATTCAATGCCTCGAGCAGATCCTCGCTCAGGTGAAACTTCTCGGCGAGGGCTTCGCGAGGGCTCGTGTAGCTGAGAGCTGCGAGATCCTTCATGTCTTCCATCTTGGCCGGAAGCTTTTTCAGGAAGGGGCCCTTCACGTCATCCTTGGTGATCTTGTAGTCGGTGACGACGGCATCCGAGCTGGTCGCCGCGAGCGCTTTCCAGACCTCGGCCGTCAGCGGCCGGTTCGGGCTGAGGCCCTTGGCTTCGGCGAAGGCTCTCAGGGCCTTTTGCGCGTTCTCGCCGAGCTTGCCGTCGATCTCTCCCGGGGAGAAGCGTGCACGATCGAGGAGAACCTGGGCTTTCACCACAAGGGCGTTGATCTTGTCCTCAGCGGGAGGCTTTGGACCGAGCTCCGCATTGTTGATGGTGACGGCGTCAAGGCCCGCGCCGACTGCGGGTGAGGCCAGGCAGATCCATGACAACAGCGCGATGAAGGATGGTCGGATCATCTGGTTTCCCTACAAAGCCCGGTCACGAACCGGTAACGAAAATGCAACGCGGCCATGGATGGCGAGTTCCGTGGTGTCGGGTTGGACTGCCGCGCACGACCGGGCCGGTCGTTGGCGATCCAGATCTGATGCGCATACGATGGCCGGACTCGAGTTCGTCTCATGAAGCGGGCATTAATTCGCTTGGGAAGAGGCAACTTCGGGCATGCGGATCGGTCCGAGGCACAAAAGCGGGCTTTCGCTCCGATCTGGCGCAATCAGCCGCCGACCGGATCGCCAGCACGGCGGTACGGCGCCCTCCGGATCGGCGATCTCAAAGCCGGGAACTGCCCGAGGGCTGGTTCAAGAACCGCGCACCGGAGATCGAGCCTCACAAATCTCACAATTGGAAAGACCGACCAGCCCACCGCGTGCGGCAAAAGCAGATTCAATCAACCGCTTGTTCCGGGGATCGTTGAACGAGCTGGGACACAAGCCTTACGTATTCCAGCCTGGAGCGGCGTCTCGGTCGTCGCGGATGTGATCGAGCGCAATGATGGCAAGCTGATATATTCCAGCAAGATCGACAAAGGCAGCCACTTCGCCCCGCGGTAACAGCTCTCGGGCCTGGAGATCCAGGGCGGCCTTGAGGCCGCACGGTTAGACGATTGAGACAGGCGGCGCGCACGACCTGCGCGCCGCACTTTCGTCAGCGAACGACCATCGAAGACGGAGACCGGCCATGAATGAGATCAAAACGTCGGAAACGATCGATCGCCAGCGCCGCCGTTTCGTCGCTGGCGCGGCGCTCGCCATTGCTGCGGCGGAGTTCGGCACTGCTGGATCCGGGCGCGCGGACACCGTCAAGGCCAAAGCAAGCGGACTGCGCGCCGTCAAGCCCGGCCCGCACACCTCGTTCGCCGCGCTGAAGCAGATCGACGCCGGCCTGCTCAACGTCGGATATGCCGAAACCGGTCCCGCCGACGGCCCGCCCGTGATCCTGCTGCACGGCTGGCCCTACGATATCCATAGCTACGTCGATGTCGCACCGCTCTTGGCAGCGGAGGGTCACCGCGTCATCGTGCCGTATCTGCGCGGCTACGGGACGACGCGTTTCCTGTCCGACGATACGATGCGCAATGGCCAGCAGGGGGTCGTCGCCGTCGACATCATCGCCTTGATGGACGCGCTCAAGGTCGGCAAAGCGACCATCGCCGGCTTCGATTGGGGCGCGCGCACCGCGGACATCATTGCAGCGCTGTGGCCGGAGCGCTGCAAGGCGCTGGTCTCGGTGAGCGGCTATCTGATCGGCGACCAGGAATCAGGCAAGATGCCGCTGCCGCCGAAGGCCGAGTTGCAATGGTGGTATCAATATTATTTCGCCACCGAGCGCGGCCGGGTCGGCTACGACAAAAACCGGCACGATTTCGCAAAGCTGATCTGGCAGCTTGCCTCGCCGAAATGGGAGTTCGACGACGCCACCTTCGAGCGCAGCGCCGGCGCCTTCGACAATCCGGATCATGTCGCGGTCGTGATCCACAATTATCGCTGGCGACTTGACTTGGCCCAGGGCGAAACGAAATACGACGATGTCGAAAAGCGGTTGGCCGCGGCGCCGGCCATCACGGTGCCAACCATCACAATGGAAGGCGACGCCAACGGGGCGCCGCATCCGGAGCCCTCAGCCTACGCCAAGATGTTTTCCGGCAAATATTCGCACCGGACCGTCAAGGGCGGCATCGGGCACAATCTGCCGCAGGAAGCGCCGCAGGCCTTCGCCGAGGCCGTCATCGACGTCGCCCAAAGCTGAGCGGCGACCCGCATCGCATGCGGGCCATATTGAAGCAGCCGGGGCGACCGGCCGACCCAAAGGATCTAAAGATGCGATCTGACATCATTCCCGGTGCCGTCTTTCCCGACTACGAGCTTTCCGACCACACCGCGAAACATCGCAAGCTCTCCGACTTGCAAGGACCGCATCCGATGGTCCTCGTGCTCAGTCGCGGGGCTTTCTGCCCGAAGGATCGCCGGCAGGCCGAAGGGCTTCTCGAACTGCATCGCGAGATGGAGGTCGGTTATTGCCGGCTGGTTACGGTCAGCACCGACAATATCACCGAGACCAACGAATATCGCAGCGGGGTGGGGGCGCATTGGCCGTTCCTCTCCGACCCCCGCCGCGTGGTGCAGCAGGATCTCGACATCGCCGAATACACCGATCCCGTTCACAATCCCATGATCCCGCACGTGATCGTGCTTGAGCCAAAACTTGTCATCTACAAGGTATATAGTGGCTATTGGTTCTTCGGCCGACCGACCATGGAAGAGCTGCGGCAGGATTTGCGTGCTGTCACCAGGAAATGCCGGCCGGACTGGGATATCACGACGCCGGAACTCAAGGCCGCCTGGCAGCAGGGCCGTAAGGAGCTATTCTATCCTTATGGCAGGACCTACATCCAGACTCTCGGTGAACAGGACTAGCAAAGGAGACATGACATGATCCGCAAGGCAAAGGCAGTTTGGCACGGCACCGGCCGCGCCGGCGACGGCAATCTGACGAGCGATTCCGGCGTGCTCGAACAGACGCCGTATTCGTTCAAGACCCGCTTCGAGAATGAGAAGGGTACCAACCCGGAAGAACTGATCGCGGCGGCCCACGCCGGATGTTTCACGATGGCGCTGGCGTTCGCTCTTCAGGGCGCGGGCCTGACGCCGACCGAACTCACGACCGAAGCCGCGGTCACGCTCGAGCCGGAGGGCCAGGGATTTCGCATCAGTCGCTCGGCGCTGACCTTGCGCGCGAAGGTGCCGAACCTGGACGAGGCCACGTTTACGAAACTGGCGGGCGAGGCCGAGAAGAACTGCCCGGTGTCAAAAGTCCTCAACGCGGCGATTACCTTGGACGCCAAGCTGGTCTGAGGCCTATCCGAGTTTGGGCGCGCGAATTCGACCAATCTGTCAAGATGCAGGAGGATCACATGGCAAGAGCGCATCAGCCGGGTGAAGCCGATTTCAAGGCGATCCTGCCCGAAGACATCGACTGGAAGCCGTTTGCGGCATTTCCGCCTTCGGCCCGGCTTGCTGTTCTGGTCGGGCAGCCCTCAGAGCCCGGCCCCTACGTGGTCCGGGTCAAGGTTCCTCACGACGTCAAGCTGATGCCGCACCGGCATCCGGAGGATCGCATCTACACCGTGATGTCCGGCGTGTTCTATATCGGGCTTGGCGAGACGTTCGACGGCAGCAAGGTCGAGGCGTATCCGCCGGGCAGCGTCATCGTGCTGCCCGGCGACACCTGGCACTTCCATTGGGCCAAGTCCTCCGAATATGTCACCCAGGTGACGGCGATCGGTCCGCTCGGACTGGAATATCACGATCACGCCGACGATCCGCGCGAACAGCATCGTCAATCGGTCAGATCCAAGACGGTGCTTGATCCGGTCAGTCACCGCACCATTCCGCCCGCGGACGAAGTTGGCCGAAAACGATGAGTGGCCGTTCCACCATGTCGGTTGAACCGGTCGTGCTCGCGATGGTCGTGCTGCTTACGGCCGCGGAATTTGTCCCGGGCATATCCCGGGGACGTAGCTGATCGAGGGAGCCGACCTTTTCTCGCGTCAATGATGCCGGCGCCATTGTCCTCGGCAAGACCAGCGTGCCGCTGATGTTGCGCGATTGGCAGAGTTACGACGAGATCTACGGCGCCACCAACAATCGAACGCGAGTTCGGTGGTTTCGTGCCAGCCGCCGGCTGTGCGTGAACCCGCGCCGTGTCCGTTGCAACGGCCGCGATAAGGAAGCGGTAAAGAAGGAGTAGCAGCCGTGCCCATCGAAAACATCGCCGATCTCATCATTGAGACACTGGCGCAGGCGGGGGTCAAGCGCATCTTCGGCGTCGTCGGCGACAGCCTGAACGGGCTGACCGAGGCGTTGCGCAAACGACGAGCCATCGATTGGATCCATGTCCGCCACGAGGAGGTTGCGGCCTTCGCCGCCGCGGGCGAGTCGCAGATCACTGGCGCCCTCGCGGTGTGTGCCGGATCCTGCGGTCCCGGCAATCTCCACCTCATCAACGGCCTGTTTGACGCGCATCGCAGCCGCACGCCGGTGCTGGCGATCGCAGCGCAAATTCCATCCGGCGAGATCGGCGGCGGCTATTTTCAGGAGACCCGCCCGCAGGACCTGTTTCGGGAATGCAGCCATTATTGCGAACTGGTCTCGGACCCGTCGCAGCTGCCTTACGTGCTGGAAAACGCCATTCGCGCGGCGGTCGGGCGGCGTGGTGTCGCCGTCCTCATCGTTCCCGGTGACGTGGCGCTGCGGCCGGCGCCCAAGCGTGACATCGCACCGAATGCCGGTTTGCTGCCGGCGGCGCCCATCATTCTGCCGGCCGAACCCGAGTTGACGGCGTTGGCAGAGCTGTTGAACAGCAGCAAACGCGTCACGCTGTTCTGTGGTCGCGGCTGCGCCGGCACTCATGACAATCTGATGCGGCTTGCCGAGATACTCAAGAGCCCGATCGTGCATGCGCTCGGCGGCAAGGAGCACGTCGAGTACGACAATCCCTATGATGTCGGCATGACCGGGTTCATCGGCTTCTCGTCCGGCTACGCCGCGATGCACGCCTGTGACGCGCTGCTCTTGCTGGGCACCGACTTTCCCTACAAGCAGTTTCTGCCGACGGACGCCAGGATTGCGCAGGTCGACATCCGGCCCGAGAATCTGGGTCGCCGCTGCAAGCTCGACCTCGGCCTGGTCGGCGATATCGGCGCCACCATCGATGCGCTGCTGCCGAAGCTGAAGGCGAAGACCGAGCGGAGGCATCTCGACGCCAGCCTGGAGCACTACAGGAAGGCCCGCGCGGGGCTCGATGAACTCGCCCGCGGGACGCCCGGACGCAAGCCGATCCATCCGCAGTATCTTGCGCGCATCCTCAGCGAGGAGGCCGCCGACGATGCCGTGTTCACGGCCGATGTCGGCACGCCCACGATCTGGGCGGCGCGCTATCTCGCGATGAACGGACGAAGGCGTCTGGTCGGCTCCTGGGTCCACGGCTCGATGGCCAACGCCATGGCGCACGCGATCGGCGTGCAGGCGGCGCAGAAGGGGCGGCAGGTCGTGTCGATGTCGGGCGACGGCGGATTTGCCATGCTGATGGGGGACCTGATCACGCTGAAGCAGATGAAGCTGCCGGTGAAGGTCGTGATCTTCAACAACGGTACGCTCGGTTTCGTGGCGCTGGAAATGAAGGCCTCCGGTTTCGTCGAGACCGGCGTCGATCTGGACAATCCCGATTTCGCGGCGATGGCCCGCGCCATGGGCATCCACGCGATCAGGGTCGAAGACCCCGAGGAGCTGCCGAACGCGGTCCGCGATGGATTTGCCCAAGACGGCCCGGTGGTGCTCGATGTCGTCACGGCAAAGCAGGAGCTGTCGATGCCGCCGACGATCACGGCCGAGCAGGTCAAGGGCTTCAGTCTGTGGGTGCTGCGCGCCGTGATGAGCGGCCGCGGCGACGAGGTTCTCGATCTGGCCAAGACCAATCTGCTGGCGCGCTGAGCGGAGTGGCCGAAGCGATGAAAGAGGCTTACGACATCATCGAGCACAGCCATGACGTCGTGATCGTCGGCGCCGGCGGCGCCGGCTTGCGGGCCGCGCTCGGCATGGCGGCGTCGGGACTGAAGACGGCCTGTATCACCAAGGTGTTTCCGACCCGCAGCCACACCGTGGCGGCGCAGGGCGGCATGGCCGCTTCGCTCGGCAACATGGGCGATGGCGATGATTGGCGCTTCCACATGTACGACACCGTCAAGGGCTCCGACTGGCTCGGCGACCAGGACGCCATCGAGTACATGTGCCGGGAGGCGGTGCCCGCCGTGCTGGAGCTCGAGCATTTTGGCGTGCCGTTCTCGCGCACCGAAGACGGCCGGATCTATCAGCGGCCGTTCGGCGGCCAGACCATCGGCTACGGCAAGCAGATGGCGCAGCGCACCTGTGCCGCGGCCGACCGCACCGGCCACGCCATCCTGCATGCGCTGTATCAGCAGTGCCTGAGGCACGACACCGAATTCTTCGTCGAATACGTCGCGCTCGATTTGCTGATGGACGAGCACGGCGCCTGTCGCGGCCTCCTCGCCTGGAATATCGAGGAGGGCACCTTGCATCGTTTCCGCGCCCATCGCACGGTGCTGGCGACCGGCGGCTACGGCCGCGTCTACTTCTCCTGCACCGCCGCTCATACCTGCACCGGCGACGGCAACGCCATGGTGCTGCGCGCCGGCCTGCCGCTGGAAGACATGGAGTTCACCCAGTTTCATCCGAGCGGCATCTACGGCTCCGGCTGCCTGATCACCGAAGGCGCGCGCGGCGAGGGCGGTTATTTCACCAATTCCGAGGGCGAGCGCTTCATGGAGCGCTACGCGCCGAGCGCCAAGGATCTCGCCGGGCGCGATGTCGTCTGCCGCGCCATGACGATCGAGATCAACGAGGGCCGCGGTTGCGGTCCGAAGAAGGACTACATCGAGCTGCATCTGGAGCATCTCGGCGCGGCAATCCTGCATGAGCGGCTGCCCGGAATTAGCGAGACCGCAAGGATCTTCGCCGGTGTCGACGTCACCCGCGAGCCTATCCCGGTGCTGCCGACGGTGCACTACAACATGGGCGGCGTGCCGACCAATCTGCATGGCGAGGTCGTTGCGCTCCGCGAGGGCGATCCCGAAGCGGTCGTTCCCGGCTTGATGGCGATCGGCGAAGCGGCCTGTGTCTCGGTCCACGGCGCGAACCGGCTCGGCTCCAACTCGCTGCTGGATATCGTCGTGTTCGGCCGCGCCGCGGCGTTGCGCGCGATCGAGACGCTGCGGCGAGGCGAGGACCATGCGCCAATTCCGAAGGCCGCCACCGAGCGCGCCATCGCCCGATTCGACAAGATCAGGTGGTCAAAGGGTGAGACCGGAGCAGGCGACGTCCGGCTTGCGATGCAGCGGACGATGCAGCGGCACTGTGCCGTGTTCCGTGACGGTCCCTTGTTGCAGCAGGGTCTTGGCAAGCTCGACGATGTCGTAAGAACAATGCGCGACGATCTCGGTATCAGCGACCGTTCGATGATCTTCAACACCGATCTCGCCGAAGCGCTTGAGCTCGATAACATGCTGGCGCAGGCAAGCGTCAGCCTGCATTCCGCGATCGGGCGCCAGGAAAGCCGCGGCGCCCACGCGCGCGAGGATTTTACGAAACGCGACGACGAAAACTGGCTCAAGCATACTCTGAGTTGGCTGAGCGACAACGGCGGCGTGCGATTAGCCTACCGGCCGGTTCATTTGCAGCCGCTCTCGAACGACACGGCGACAATCCCGCCGAAGGAGCGGGTGTATTAGCGCTGGCGACGGCGGGCCCGCCGCGGAACCCTATTCCTCGGCTGGTAGGTTGAGCCTTGCCTCCGCCCGCGTGGATCGCCCAGCTTGAAAAGCAAGGGCGAGTAAACCCGCGTTTGCCTTCAAGAAGGTGTGAGCATCATGTGCTGAGCTCGGATTTTCGCGGGGAGAAGGATGTGGCTGGCGGCATCCAATTCGTGTCGGCACAAATACCCAAGCGTCGTGTTTGCGAAGCTATCCAAATCCGACGCGCTCGACGCTGCGCTGCGTGGCCGCCGGCAATTCCGTGATGGCGACTTTCGTTGACTTGAATCAACAGTAGACATCGTCAATCGACCAAAGTCTTTTTTGATTTGCAGCTCAACTGTCGAGACCGAGAGTGAAACAAAACTTGATGCGCCGAGGCTGCGCATTCCGGCTCTTTCATTGCGCTTGCGTTCGCACGCGTGCTCCGACAGGATTCGTGCAACGTGCCGATCATCGGAAAAACTTGACATGATGCAGGATCATCCGGTCAAGGGTGCAAAGGCGGTGATTGCCCGCGATGCGCTTGGCGATCTCATCGCCGGTCTTGCCGGCAGCCATCGGGTGTTGGGCCCGACCGTGCGCGACGGCGCGATCGTCTATGACGATATCGCGCACGTCCAGGACCTGCCGACGGGATGGACCGATCGCCAGGACGCCGGGCGCTATCTTCTGGAGCGTCGCGAGGACAACGCGGTCTTCGGCTTTGCGGTCGGACCGCACTCCTGGAAACAATTTTTGCATCCGCCGATCGAGAAGCTGTGGACGGCACGCCGCGGCGACGATGGCTTTACCATCGAGTCCGCCAGTCCGGAAACGCGTCGATTCGCTTTCATTGGCGTGCGCGCTTGCGAGCTGCATGCGATCGCGATCCAGGACCGCATCTTCCTGGAAGGTCCTTATCGTGACGCAACGTACGGAATGCGGCGGCAGGACGCCTTCATCGTCGCCGTCAATTGCGGGCAGGCCGGAGGAACCTGCTTCTGCGTGTCGATGGGGACGGGACCGCAGGCCGACGCCGGTTTCGATCTGGCGCTGACCGAGCTGATCGACGCGGCGCGCCACGAATTTCTGGTCGAGGCCGGAAGCCAGGCCGGCGGCGAACTGCTCGAGCGATTGCCGCATCGCGCCGCATCCGGTGCCGATCTTGCGGCCGCCGAAGCCGTCATCGCGGGTACCCGCAACGCGATGGGGCGGACTCTGGACACCGGCGGCCTGAAGGGACTGCTGCAGGCCAATCCGACCCATCCGCGCTGGGATGATGCAGCCGAACGCTGCCTCGCTTGCGGCAACTGCACGTCGGTCTGTCCGACCTGCTTCTGCACGACCGTGGAAGATCATAGCGATCTCACGGCTCAGTCCGCAGAGCGGATCCGGAAATGGGATTCCTGCTTCACCATGGACTTTTCCTACCTCCACGGTGGCAGCGTAAGGCAGAGCGGCAGCGCGCGTTATCGGCAATGGATGACGCACAAGCTTGCGAGCTGGATCGATCAGTTCGGGACCTCGGGCTGTGTCGGTTGCGGACGCTGCATCACCTGGTGTCCGGTCGGGATCGACATCACGGCGGAGGCCGCCGCCATCCGGGCGAGCAGCCCGCCAAGCAAGGGAGAGCCGCATGAGGGGGCTTGAGCAGATTCTTGGGGAGCATTCCTTCTTCGCGGGCTTTGCGCCGGAGTATAGCGCGCTGGTGGCGGGGTGTGCCCGCAATCATCGCTTCAATGCCGGCGATTATCTGTATCGCGAAGGCGAGCCGGCCGATGAGTTTTTCCTGATCCGCCATGGCAAGGTGGCGCTCGAGATCGTGGCGCCGGGACGGACGCCGATGGTTTTTTCGACGCTCGGCGAGGGCGAGATCGTTGGCGCGTCCTGGCTTGTCCCGCCCTATCGCTGGACATTCGACGCCCGCGCGGTCGAACTGGTCCGTGCAATCGGTATCGATGCGGCGTGCCTGCGCAGCAAATGCGAGGCGGATCACCATCTCGGCTACGAGATGATGAAGCGTTTCCTGCCGGTTTTCGTCAAGCGCCTGCAAGCGACGCAACTGCAGATTCTCGACGTTTATGGGAAGCGCTGACATGGGTCCGCCAAGTGCCTGCGCCGCGGGACCGCGTACCGACCCCTTCGTTCCCGAAATCTATCGCGTCGGCAGCCTGCGCCGCGAGCTGCCGGATACCGTGACGTTGGAGATCGCCCCGCTCGCCGGCAAGCGTCCCGCCTTCAGGCCGGGCCAGTTCAACATGCTGTACGCCTTCGGCGTCGGCGAAATCGCCATCAGTATGAGCGGTGACTGCGTCGACCAGACAAAATTCGTGCACACCGTCCGCGATGTCGGCGCCGTCAGCAGGGCGATCACGCGATTGGAAACCGGGGCAACGCTCGGGCTGCGCGGTCCATTTGGGGTCGGCTGGCCGGTCGAGACGGCGGAAGGCTCGGATGTCGTCATGGTGGCCGGAGGTCTCGGCCTCGCGCCGCTCCGGCCGGCGATCTATCATGTATTGACCAACCGGGCGCGTTACGGGCGGGTGACGATCCTGTTCGGCAGCCGCAACCCGCACGACCTGCTTTACCGGCATGAGCTCGAGACGTGGCGACAGCACCTCGATATCGGCATCGAGGTCACGGTGGATCACAGCGATGTCGAATGGCGGGGTCATGTCGGCGTCGTGCCGGCGCTGATCCCGCGGGCGATTTTCGATCCTCATGACACGGTCGCGTTCGTTTGCGGTCCGGAAGTGATGATGCGATACAGCGCCAGAGCGTTGCATGACGCCGGGGTCGCATCCGAGCACATCTATCTTTCGATGGAGCGCAACATGAAGTGCGCTATCGGCCTGTGCGGCCACTGCCAATTCGGGCCAAGCTTTGTGTGCAAGGATGGGCCGGTGATGCCGTTCAATGAGATCGCCGATATCTTCGCGGTGCGGGAAATCTGAGATGGCAAAACAGCGTCCGCGCCTTGCGGTCTGGAAGTTCGCCTCCTGCGACGGCTGCCAGCTCTCGCTGCTCGATTGCGAGGATGAGCTTCTGACGCTCGCCGGCGCCATCGAGATCGCCAATTTTCCGGAAGCCTCGAGCCTGGTTGGCGAGGGGCCTTACGACCTTTCCCTGGTCGAGGGCTCGATCACGACCGCGCATGATGCGGAGCGGATCCGGATGGTCAGGGAGCAATCAAAATACCTCGTCACGATCGGCGCCTGCGCAACCGCTGGCGGCATCCAGGCGCTGAGGAATTTCGCCGACGTCAACGACTTCATCGCCGCCGTCTATGCATCACCGCAATACATCTCGACGCTTGCGACCTCGACGCCGATCTCGGCCCATGTCGCCGTCGACTACGAACTGCGCGGCTGCCCGATCGACAAGGCGCAACTGATCGAGGTGATCTCCGCCTTCCTGGCCGGCCGCAAGCCGTCGATCGCGGCCCACAGCGTGTGCGTCGAATGCAAGCAGCGCGGGACCGTTTGCGTGATGGTGCAGGGAACACCCTGCCTCGGTCCGGTCACGCATGCCGGCTGCGGAGCCATTTGTCCCGCCTTCCGCCGCGGCTGCTACGGCTGTTACGGTCCGATGGAGACTCCGAATACCCCGGCGCTGGCGCGCCAATGGCAGTCGCTCGGCGCGATGCCGCGCGACATCGTTCGCGCCTTCCGCAGCTTCAATGCCGCCGCCGACGCCTTCCGGAAGGAGAGCGAGGCCCATGAAAAATAGCACAATGCAAAACAAGCAACGCCGAATATGACGACGACAAGCAGGACGATCCGGGTCGACTATCTCGCCCGCGTGGAAGGCGAGGGCGCGCTCGAACTCGAAATCAGCGATGGCCGGGTCGCATCCGCGGCGCTGAAACTGTTCGAGCCGCCGCGCTTCTTCGAAGCGTTCCTGCGGGGCCGTGGCTACGCCGAACTGCCCGACATCGTCGCGCGTATCTGCGGCATATGTCCAATTGCCTATCAGATGGGGGCTGTTCATGCGGTCGAGAATGCCTTTGGCGTCAGGGTCGATGGTCAGCTTCGGGCGCTGCGCCGGCTGATCTATTGCGGGGAGTGGATCGAAAGCCACGGGCTTCATGTCGTGATGCTGCATGCGCCGGATTTCCTCGGGTTTCCCGATGGGATCCGGATGGCGCAGGACCACGGCGACGCCGTCCGTGACGGGCTGGCGCTCAAGAAGGCCGGCAACGACTTGATGCGGGCGATCGGCGGCCGCGAGATTCACCCGGTCAACGTCAAGCCGGGCGGCTTTCATCGGTTGCCGACGCGCGCCGAGCTTGCACCCGTCGCGGAAAGGCTTGCCCGCGCCCGCGATCTCGCCGTCAACCTGGTGCGCTGGGTTGCGACCTTCCCATTCCCGGACGTCGAGCGGGACTATGAATTCGTCGCGCTGCGCCATCCGGATGAATATCCGCTCAACGAAGGGCGGCTGGTCTCCAGCGCGGATATCGACATCGATATTGCCGACTACGAAACGGAATTTGCGGAAAGGCATGTTGCGCATTCGACCGCGCTGCATTCCCTGCTGAAGCGGCGCGGCGCCTATCTCGTCGGTCCGCTGGCGCGCTATGCGCTGAACTTCGATCGGCTACCGGCTCCGGTCCAGGCGCTGGCGCACGAGGCCGGGCTGGGGCAGGTTTGCCGCAATCCGTTCAAGAGCATCATTGTCCGCGCGCTGGAGATCGTCTTTGCCTGCGAGGAAGCGTTGCGGCTGATCGCCGCCTATGAGCCGCCGGGGCAGGCTGCGGTGACGATCGCGCCTCGCGCCGGGACCGGCTTTGGCTGCACCGAGGCGCCGCGCGGGATCTGCTGGCACCGCTATGAATTCCAGGCCGACGGCACCATCGAACGCGCCCGCATCGTGCCGCCGACATCACAGAACCAGCCCAGCATCGAAGCCGATCTCGCGGCCGTTGCAACCACCGTCATCGATCAGTCCGACGACATCATCCGCCACCGCTGCGAGCAGAGCATCCGCAACCACGACCCCTGCATTTCCTGCTCCACCCATTTTCTCAAGCTCAGGGTACGCCGGACATGAGCAGCCTGGGGCAGGGCGGTCTCGGTCCGCCGAAGGTGCTTGTGGTCGCCATCGGCAATCCGGACCGCGGCGACGATGGGGTTGGCGCTCTGGTCGCAACCAGGCTAGCCGGACGGCTGCCTTCGGATGTAAAGCTGATGTCGCGACATGGCGACATCATTTCCCTGATCGAGGACTGGGCCGGCTTCGATGTGGTGATATGCATCGATGCTGCCGAGCCGAGCGGCACGCCGGGACGGATTGATCGGTTCCACGCCGGCGGACTGCCGCGCGGCGCGTCGTTCGCATCGAGCCACGCCTTCGGCCTTGCGGAGACGATCGCGCTCGCCGGCGCGCTGCGGTCGCGGCCTAAAACCCTCATTGTCTATGCGATCGAGGGCGGTTGTTTCGACCATGGCGCCGCATTGACGCCGCAAGTCGTTGCCGCGGCCGCCGAGGTCGCTGACCGCGTCGTTGCCGAGGTCAGCCGGCAAGGCGCTTTTGCCGCCCGGCCACTCGTCGAGCAGAAGGGCTGACATGTCCTGCGATTTGCGGGCAGCTTTCCGGCATCGAAGGCGCTGATCGGCGGCTTCGTGCTCGCTGATTCGGCGTTTCGCCATCCGTTGATGGCGACATGCCCGGTCGTTTCATAACGCCTCCTTGAATTCATCGGAAGCCAGAACGCTCAATTCGGAACGGAGCTGGGCCGCGTGGGCCGGCCCGAACGCGCGCTCGAAACGGTCTTGCGCCGTTCGCCAGAGCTGCATGGCTTGCTTGAATTTCGCCGTGCCGGAGGGTGTCAGGGTTACGCGTTTGACCCGGCGGTCCTTCGGGTCGACGCGAAGTCGGACCAGCCGATCGCGGATCAGCGGTCCAAGGGAGTGACGCGTCGCCGACAAGTCCATCAGCAGATGATTGGCGAGGTTGGCCATGGTTGGATTGCCGAGGTCGTAGATTTGCGTGAGTGGATATATTGCGTCGCCTTCAGGCCGCTCGGCTCCAGCACGCCGTCGTAGAGCCTGGCCAGACGCCGGGCGGCGTTTCGAAGCGCCGCCTCGTGCCG
>NZ_JBAURI010000882.1:0-1605 GCF_049581145.1 Bradyrhizobium sp. | reverse complement strand
CGTCGATGTAGATCGAACGGGTGTCGCGCAAACTTGCGAGATAGGAATTTCCGTCTCTGGCCATGGAGGACTCCGCAAAACCTGCTGGAATCCGACGCCAGGTATTCACCCATTGCAGCCGGAATTGAGCAAAAGCTTAGGGGGCGGCCTGTTTGCCGGTCAAGCTGATCGATTGAGCAGACGGAGGGCCAAACTCTGTTGGATTTTCAATGCTGATCCAGGCAAATGACCAGCGATTGAGCACAGCGACGCGAAGATTGGGCAATTGCATACGATCGGTCATTCGTGGCAACAGGAGCACGCACGGAATCGTTCAATGCGGGGCGAGAAATGCCCGCGCCGCCCGGCCGTGCTCCTGGCGCAGCCGCGCCAGATCCATTCCGACCGGGACGCCGTCCGTCACCCGCCACTCGCCCGCGATCATGACCCGGTCGGCCTGATGGGCGCCGCACAGCACCAGCGCGGCAATCGGATCGCCCGCGCCTGAAAACCTCAGTGCTTCCAAGGTGAAGCAGGCCAGATCGGCCTGCCGCCCGACCGCGATCTTGCCGATATCCCGCCGTCCAAGGCATTTCGCCGAGCCCTCGGTCGCCCAGCGAAAGGCATCCAGGTGTGTCACCGCAGAGGCATCATAGGCCAGCCGTCCGAGCAGCAAGGCGTGACGCACGGATTCCATCAGGTTCGAGCTGTCATTCGAGGCCGAGCCGTCGACGCCAAGCCCCACGCGTACCCCTGCCGCCTCCAGATCCCTGGTTCTGCAGATACCCGACGACAGCACCATGTTGGAGGTCGGGCAGTGGCAGATTCCAATGCCGTGCCGGCCGAGCCGCGCAATCTCGGCATCGTTGAAGTGAATGCCATGCGCGAGCCAGACGCGCTCGTTCAGCCAGCCCACCTGTTCGAGGTAATCCAGCGGCCGGCAGCCATAATGATGCAGGCAGTAGTCATCCTCATCGCGGGTTTCTCCGAGATGGGTATGAAGCAGGCAGTCGTGCTGCTCGGCGAGCGCCGCGGTATCGACCATCAGTTGCCGGGTGACGTTGAACGGCGCGCATGGCGCCAGCGCAACGCGCAGCAAGGAGCCCTCGCTCGGATCGTGATACTTGCGGAGCACCCGTTCGCAATCGGCAATCACGGCATCATAATCCTGCATCAGTCGCGGGTCGGCGATGCCGCCATCGGCAAAGCCGAGATTGATCGCGCCGCGCGTCAGTGTCATGCGCATGCCGAGTTTCGTGGCCTCCTCGGCCTCGATGTCGACGGCGTCGGCCATGTCGTCTGGAAAGACGAACAAATGATCCGCGGCCGTGGTGCAGCCTGACATCAGGAGCTCGGTGAGCGCAACGCGCACGGCGAGCCGAAAGCAGTCGCGATCGAGATGGGCGCCCCAGATCGGATAAAGCTGTTTCAGCCAGGGAAACAGCTCCTTGTTGATGGCGCGCGGATGGGCCCGGGTCAGGGTCTGGAAGAAATGGTGATGCGCGTTGACGAGGCCGGGAATGATGACGTGGCGCCGCGCGTCGAACATTGCGTCGCAGGCGTTTGCCGGTCCGTCCGTGCCAACGAGCTCGACGATCCTGCCACCCTCGACGACAAGTCCGCGCT
>NZ_JBAURI010000881.1:0-12213 GCF_049581145.1 Bradyrhizobium sp. | reverse complement strand
GCGCAGGGAATGTCGGAGTGTTTCCGCTGAACCTGTATGCTCGTGTGCGTTCGTTTCTTACTGCTACTTGCACACGAGACCGCGGGTGCAGCGTGCACCCGGCATTCCCTGCGCCCTCGATCTCGAGGCGCAAGACTTTCTAGCAAAGCTCGGGCGATCAGCGCCGCGAGACCGTGAAACCTTGTCTGGTGTTTGAAATTCGAATCATGGCGTGGGCAGTGCGCATCTGCGCCGTGCCCACGTGCCATCAAAAAGCTGTTGGGCGTGCTTCTGCCGAGGTCCGGGGAAGCAGGCCGATATGATCAGGACTTCACAAGCGCTCAACTGGCTGTGGATCAGGCCAGCTTGCCGCCGCGTTCGGCGATCAGATCGGCCAGCGCATCGAGGCCGTGCAGGTAGGAGCGGATGCCGAAGCCCGCGATGAGGCCATGCGCGGCTTCGGCGGTCACCGAATGCAGTCCGCGCTTGTCGATATTGCTCATATGGACTTCGACGATCGGCGGCTTGAGCGAGCGCAGGCAATCACGCAGCGCGTACCCCGCGTGGAGAAAGCCCGCGGGATTGATCAGGAGGCCGTCGATGCCTTCCTCGGCCGCCTGATAGACCCGCCTGATCGCCTCACCCTCCACATGGGTGTAGAAGATGTCGAGACTCAAGCCGCGCCGCGCCGCATGCGCCTGCATCAGGGCGTCGAGTTCAGCCGCCGTGGTGGTGCCGTAGATCTCCGGCTGGCGCTTGCCCAGCGCTGCCATGTTGGCACCCTGGATCACCAGGATTGTCATCGCGATTTCCTTTTCCGGTATTGGTGGTTAGCCGAGCGATTTCGTGCCAGCTGTCATATGCAAGGCGCTTGATCTCTCTGTGTACGGGGCTGTTGTCAGATATCTCTTCCGCCGTCATTCCGGGGCGCGCTTGCGCGAGCCCGGAATTCATAACCACCGGGAGAAGATGTGTTGTGCAGGCGTTGCCGCGCCTGCCGAAACATTGCGGTCTGTGGTTATGGATGCACTCCGACCGGCCATCGCCGGCCGGAGTGCATCCCGGAATGACGAACGATGGGTCAACTCCCTTAGCAGTGGTTTCATGGAATCGCCCAACTAATCCCTGAAGTCGATGCGCTGCTCGACGACGATATTGCCGTTGTTGTTCCTGACGATGTTGTAGCCGTGCAATCCGTCGCCATTGGCGTCGAAATTGTAGGTCCCTTCGACGCCGCGATAATCCCTGACCGCCAGCAGGGCCTGACGAATTTTGTCCGGCGTTGTGTCGCCGGCGGCGGTGATGGCCTTGGCCAGCACGTGGAGGGCGTCATAGGGCCAGGAGGCGAAGAAGTCCGGCGCGGCCTTGTAGGCGGCGGAATATTTCGCCGCGAACGCCTTGGCCTCGTCATTGGCGTCGGGATGGAAATCCGCCACCGCATAGGTGCCGAACAGCGTGGGACCTGCGAGCTTGCGCGCCGTCGTGGTGGTGATCGAGGGCGATCCCAGCCACACCACATTGACCCCGAGCTGCCTGAGCTGGCGCGCCAGGATCGCCACGTCGGGCTCGAAGGTGACGAAGGTCGCCAGGACGTCGGCGCCCGACTGTTTGACCGCGAGCGCGACCGCCGTGTAGTCGGGCGAGTTGTTCGGCTGGCCCTCGGTCATGACCGGCGTGATGCCGCGTGCCTTCAGCGCATCGGTGAACAGGGATTTGGCGTTGGACCCGAACGCGTCGGTCGAATGCACGATCGCCCACTTCGTCTTGTCGAGCTTCTCGATACCGAACTCGGTCATCGCGCGCGCGGTGTAGGTGTCGTTCGGCCGGAACCGGAAGAACCAGGGATTGCCGGACCTGGTTAGGCTCGGATCGGTGCCGCCGATCAGCACCGGGCGGCCCGCCTGCAGCACGCTCGGCGCGATCGCCTGGATCTGCGTGCTGCGGGTCGGCCCGAGGAAGGCGACGATGTCCTTGTCGTCGGCGAGCTTGGTGAAGGCCAAAACGGTCGTCGGATTTTGCGTCTGATCGTCCTCGATGATCAGTTCCAGCGGGCGCCCGAGCACGCCGCCCGCGGCGTTGATCTCCTGGACCGCGAGCTTTGCGCCTTGCATGCCGTAGCGACCGGCGTCGGCAATCGGGCCGGTGAGCGGCACGACCATGCCGATCTTGATCGGTTCGGCGGCATGCAGTGTCGACAGCGACAAAGCCGACCACGCCAGCGCGGCCAGTATTGCGGACAACAGTGTGCGCGATCTCTTCATCGACGTTCTCCCCCCGCTGAAAAAGTGCGAGCACGCGCGTTTCATCCCCGCCATGGCATGGCCGCCGTCGGGCTTCGCGCGCAGGCTTACTATTTTCAACAATATGAAAAGCAGTTTTTTATTGTGAGATATTTATTCCCGAGGGACATGCCGGTGTCAATGACCAAAGCAACGGTCTGGCGTTCGACTGCATTCCACCTGCTGGCGTAAAGAGCACGAAACGAGAGTCCGCTATGGCAGCAACCGCAAAACCAGGCATTGCCTTGGTGGCTCATGACACGCTGCGGGCGGCAATTGTCGTCAGGCTGCGGAGCGTCTAGCCTTCGGCGTACTGTGCAATCGCGCCAAGTTTGCGACGATAGCAATTGACGTGCTGTATTATGAGAAATAGGTTGCGCGCTTCAGGCTGAGGCGACGCCGGAGCCAGGTCTTGAGGATCGGTCGTCGCTCCGTATTTCCGGACAAATCAGGAGAGAGTCATTCATGCCGTCGCGCAATGCACTCAATGGCGCCCAAGTCATCGTCGACTACCTGATCCAGGAAAAGGTGCCGCAGGTCTTCGGCCTGTGCGGGCACGGCAACATCCAGTTCATTGACGCGCTGTACGAGCGCTCGTCCGATATCAAGACCATTTCCGTGCATCACGAGAGCGTCGCCGGCTTCATGGCCGACGTCTATTACCGCGTCTCGGGCCGGCCGACCGCGACATTCACCTCGTGCGGGCCCGGCTCCGCCAACCTGCCGATCTCGCTTGGCAACGCGTTCCTCGACTCGGTGCCGTTCATGGCGGTCACGGGCAACGTGCCGACCAGCCAGTTCAACCGCGGCGCATTCCAGGAACTCTATCGGCACTATCAGGCGGATTTCCCGTCCACGGTGCGCTCCTATTGCAAGAAGGTGTTTCAGCCGACGCGGGGCGAGATGGTGCCGCTCGCGGTGCGGCAGGCCTGGAAGACGATGATCTCGGGGCGGCCCGGGCCCGTCGTGCTCGACGTGCCCTTCGACGTCTTCATGGAATCGGCCGCCGAAGAGGCGCCGAACGCGCAGGCCTGGAACGGCAATATTTCCAGCCGCTGCGGCGCCGATCCTGAAGGCGTGGTCAAGGCGGTCGACATGCTGCTCGGCGCCGAGCGTCCGGTGATGCTGGTTGGCCAGGGCGTGCGTTACGGCGGGGCCGCCGAGGAATTGCGCCGGCTAGCGGAGCGTTTGCAGATCCCGGTCGCCTCGTCGGCGAGCGGGCTCGGCGCGCTCGACGTCAGCCATCCGCTCGCGCTCGGGCTGGTGGCGCGCGCCGGCCACTATCAGGCCAATCACGCCACGCGCCAGGCCGACGTGCTCTTGGCACTCGGCGTCCGCTTCGACGACCGGACGTCGAGCTCGTGGATCCCCGGCTATTCCTTCACCATCCCGCCGACCCGCCTGATTCACGTCGATATCGATCCGGAGGAGATCGGCCGCAACTATCCGGTCGCGCTCGGCCTGATGGCCGACGTCCGGACCTTCCTGCGCCAGATCCACCAGGAGCTGGATCGCCGCGCCGATCTCGAGAAGCGCGCGGACGACCGCAGGAAATGGCTGGCGCAGATCGATACCTACCGCCAGGAATGGGACAGGTTCGTCGCGCCCGGATTTTCCGATGACACCACGCCGATCAACCCGCAGCGCGCGGCGCACGAGATCGACAAGGCACTGCCGGAAGACGCGATCCTGGTCAGCGACATCGGCGTGCATCACAATTGGCTGCTCGGCTTCTGCAAGCCGAAGCGGCCGGATTCGCTGATCGGCTCGATGGGATTTGGCCCGATGGGTTTTGGCGTGGCCGGCGTGATGGGCGCGAAGTTTGCCGCCCCCGACCGGCCCTGCGTGTCCGTGTGCGGCGACGGCGCCTTTTTCATGCACGCCAACGTGCTGGGAACGGCGGTCGAGTATAATCTGCCCGTGGTCTGGGTGGTCTGGAACAACTACGCCTATGCGTCGATACGCGGCCTGCAGCGCGGCTATCTCGAGGGCCGCGAGCTCGCCACCGACTTCCACGATCCGATCACCGGCGGCCGCTACAACCCCGACTTCGCCGCGATGGCGCGTTCCTGCGGCGTCGAGGGCGTGCGCGTCGATCGCGCCGGCGACCTCGGCGAGGCGATCCGCAAAGGCATCGCCGCCAACAAGCCCTATCTGATCGACGTCGATATCGCAGCCGACGTCAACCCCTCCGGCGCCGGCGTCTGGGAGCTGCCGGGGCTTGGCCGCAGCAAGCCGGGCATCGGGACGCAGTTCCAGCCGACATAGGCGAGCTATGTCGCCGCCATGGCCGGGCTTGTCCCGGCCATCCACGTCTTGACGCGGGCAAAGGCGTGGATGCGCGGGTCAAGCCCGCGCATGACGGTGGAGTATTTGGTTAGCTTGATCGAAAAATGCTTGAGCTAGCCTTCACACAGGTGCGGTTCGACCGGTTCAATCCAGATCATCGTTTGAGGAAACAGCATGTCACTTGCAGGCAAGAAGGTCGTAGTGGTCGGCGGCTCGTCCGGCATCGGTCTGTCGACGGCCGAATTCGCCAAACAGGAAGGGGCGGAGGTGATCATCGCGTCCCGCAATGTCGAGCGGCTCGATGACGTGGCGGCGAAGCTGAAAGCCGTTGCGATTCCAGTCGATGTCACCAGCGACGACAGCGTCGCCGAGCTGTTTGCGAAGTCCGGCGCGGTCGATCACGTCGTGGTCACGGCCGCCCAGCTTCGTTCCGGTCCGTTCAAGACCGTTGCGATGGAAGACGTCCGCGCCACCATGGAATGCAAGTTCTGGGGCGCCTGGCGCGTGGGGCGCTCGGCTGAAATCCGGCCGGGCGGTTCGCTGACGCTGGTGTCGGGCTATTTGAGCATTCGTCCGCGGCCCAATTCGGCGATCGTCGGTGCCGCGAACGGCGCGTTGGAATCGCTCGCGCGCAGCTTGGCGCTGGATCTGGCGCCGGTGCGGGTCAACGCGGTGTCGCCCGGCATCATCGACACGCCGATCCGCGCCGCGATGCCCGAACAGGCGCGGCGCGACATGCTGGCGAAGACCGCAGCGTCCCTGCCGGTCGGCCGCGTCGGGCTGGGCGAGGACATCGCGCGCCAGATCATCGCATTCATGCTGAACGGTTTCGCAACCGGATCGGTCGTCTATATCGATGGCGGAGCGCTGGTCTGCTGATGCGATGACCGAGGCAAAGAAGCTCGTTGTGATCGGACATGGCGCCGCGGGCCTTGCCGCGGCGCTCGCGGCTGCGGAAGAGGTCCGCGGCGGCGTCCGCATCGATATCACGCTGCTCGAAAAGACCTCCGAAGCGGAGGCCGGTGGCAACACCCGATTCAGTCCGTCCTACATGCGAATGGCCGCGCCGGATCGCGTTGCGCCGGGCTTCGAGGAGGACATGCAGCTTGCCTCCAATGGCCGGGCGGATCGTGGCTATTTCAAGCGGCTGGCGGACAACGCCGTCGAAACCATCGCATGGTTGCAGCGGCACGGCATCGAATTTGCTGTTCCCGTCTACTATCTCAGTGCCGGGCCGCCGCGGATTCAGCCTGTCGGTGGCGGCAGCGTGCTGGTCGAAAAGCTGCTGCAAGCGGCGCGGCAGGCCGGCGTTCGTATCATCTATGATTGCGCGGCGACAACGCTCGCGCCGGATGATCGCGGCAATGGCTATTGGCTGGCGACCCGGTCGCGTGACGGCGCGGCGCGAACGATCGCAGCGGATGCGGTGGTTCTTGCAACGGGCGGCTTCCAGGGCAATCCTGAGATGATGCGCCAGCATTTCGGAGCCGCGGCCGAAAATATCAAACTCATCTCGCCGGGCACGCGCTTCGATACCGGTGACGGCGTTCGCATGGCTGCCGCGGTCGGGGCCGCGCTGTCCGGCGACTGGAACGGCATGCACGCCGAGCCCGTCGACCCCCGCAGCACGAAACCCGCGCCGGTCGTTCTGGTCTACCCCTACGGCATCGTGGTCGACCAGAACGGCGATCGTTTTTTCGACGAAGGCGCAGGTCTCGTTCACGAGACCTGGGAGGCGTTCGCCCGCGACATCCATGCGTCGCGACCGAACCACATCGCCTATGCCATTCTGGACTCGGGGCTGCACGAGATCGCGGGCTTCGAGCGCGCGATCCGCTCGGACGTGCCGCCCTACCAGGCCGATACGATCGCGGCGCTGGCTGAACTGATCGAGGTGCCGGCGCACCATCTGCAGCGGACGGTCGAGAGCTTCAATGCGGCGGCGACCGGAAACGTCGCGCGATTCGACGCCTCGCGTTGCGACGGCCTCGCGACGTCAGCTGGATTGAAGCCATCCAAGTCGAACTGGGCGCGGCCGATCGCGCAGCCGCCCTATCTCGCCTATCCGCTGGTCGGCGCGATCGCCTATACGTTCGGCGGCGTCGCCACCAATGACAACGCGGAGGTGCGTCGCGCGGCCGGCACGATCCCCGGCCTGTATGCGGCCGGCGAGATGACCGGACATTTTTACGGCACGGCGCCCAATGCCGTGGCGATGCTGCGCGCGCTGGTGTTCGGCAGGATTGCCGGCCGGGAGGCCGCGGGCTACCTGCACCGGACAGATCAATGAACGAGCAAGGAGAGATCGATGGCGTTCCAGGGCGATGACGGCGCATCCATTCGCAACATCGCGGAAGTTCCGTGGCGCGAATTTCCCAACCATTTTGGCGGCGCGCTGTCGAAGCCGCTGGTGATGCCGGAAACCGCGCGCTCGAAACACCTCGACTACCGGATTTCGATGTACCAGCCGATGGCATATGTTAACCGGCACAAGCATGACATTCAGGAACAGATCTATCATGTGCTGGAGGGTGAAGGCCTGATGGAGATCGCCGGCAAGAATCACCTCGTGCGCAAGCACGACGTCATTTTCCTGCCGCCTGGCGTGGAGCATGCGATCTCCAATTCGGGCCTGGTCGACCTGGTGTTTCTGGTCGTTACGTCGCCGGTGACCGACGACGAAAAGCCCGCCTGACAGCGGCGTGGCCGTATTGTCACGGGATTATGAATTGTGATGCGCCTACGTGAAAAGCTGGGCTATGGTGAGCGTCGCCCATGTGCCAGAGGTGACTTCCAGAGGTGATTTGGAGCCATGAACGTAAGGACCCAGACCAAGGCCAGGAATCAGGCCAAGCCTGCTGCCGGCGATGAGCCGGCGGTTCGGCTTGTCGACGCTCTTGATATCGACGTCGAGGCGGAAGACAAGCAGCGCGGCGGCGTGCAGTCGCTGGCCCGGGCGTTCGGCATCATGGAAGAGATCGCGCGCAGCCGCGATGGCATCAGCCTCGCCGAACTGAGCAAGCGGGTCGGACTGCACAACAGCACGACCTTCCACCTGGTGCGGACCATGGTTTCGCTGGGCTATATCCGCCAGATCAAGGACGGCAAGCGCTATCGGATCGGCCGGCCGCTGTTTGCGCTCGCCGCCAGCGCGCTCGACGAAATCGAGATGGTCAGCCTGGCGACGCCGGTGCTGGAAGACCTGTCGCGCGAGACCGGCGAGAGCGGACATTTCGCGGTTCGCATGGGCGATACCGTCGTCGTCATCGCGCGCACCGCCGGGCCCGGCGCCTTCCAGTTGACGGACCGTGTCGGTGTGGTCCGGCCCGCGCACTGCACCGCGCTCGGCAAGGTGATGCTGGCGGCGCTGCGGCCCGATCAGCTCGATCGCTTTCTCGCGCGCGCCGAACTGACGCCGACCACGCCGAAATCGATCACCGACGTCGGCGCGCTGAAGCAGGATCTCGATGAGGTCCGCCGCAGCGGGATGGCGTTCGACGACGGCGAGTTCAATCCCGAAGTGCGTTGCGTCGCGGTTCCCGTGAAGGACTTCACCGGGCAGGTCATGGGCGCGATCGGAATCTCCGGACCGATCTGGCGGCTATCGATCCAGGCGCTGCAAAGCCGCGCCCAGATTGTCCAGGCGGCGGCGCGCCGGCTGTCATCCGAGTTCGGACACGTGGAATAGACGGCTACGCGACGAACAGGCTGCGCAGATCGTGTTCCGCCTCCCAGCCGAGCCCTGCCTTTGTCTCGGCGAGATCGTAGAGCGGCGCGAATGGCTGCTCCCGATGGATGTCCGGCTTTCGCAGCTCGATGGTCCGGCCAATGCGCTTTTCAAATCTTTCGATGGTCGGCTCCGGGGCAAGCGTGGTGCGGCCGGCCAGGAAGAACGACGCGAAGCCTCGATCCGTTCTGTCCAGCGCCAGGCGGAAAGCGCGCGCCACGTCGCGCGGATCGACGTAATGCCAGGCCGGACCGCCGCCGGCAGCGCTCGGTCCGCCGACCATCGGGCCGTCGTGCTTGGCGTAGGCGGCCGGATCCTTGGCGCGCGCACGGACCTCGTCATACATTTCGGGGTAGAGGATGAAGACCGGGCGGAGCGCCATCACAGCGAGCTTGCCGCGGGCGGCAAAGCCGCGGCCGATCGCCTCGACGCATTGCTTGCTCAGGGCGTAGGGATCGGTCGGGCGCAGCGGATGGGCTTGATCGATGGGTACGTAGAGCGGCGCCATCAGCCCGCTGCTCATCACGGTGAAGCCGATGACGGAATCGCTCGAGCAGAGCACCACCCGTTCGACCCCGGCCGCCTCGGCGGCTTCGAGTACGTTCCAGGTTCCGGTGACGTTGACCGACATGATGTCGGCGCCGGTGCCGCTCCAGATGTTGGCCCGTGCGGCGATGTGCAGGATGGCATCCTGGCCGGCGACCGCGCGCCGCACCGCCGCGACATCCAGCAGGTTTGCCTCAGTCGTTGGAATATCCTCCGACCCGCGCTTCACGTCGAAACCCGAGACGGCATAGCGATCGCGGAGCTCGCGCACGACATAGGCGCCCAGAAGTCCGCCTGAACCGGTGACCAGCACATTTTTCATCGTCTCTCCCTTTGTCATGACCTCAGCGATGGCTGCCATGTATCCATTATTGTTGCATCAATACTCACAATAAGAAATAGATTGCTGAAAATGGTGGGAGAGGAGGCGGCCCTGGCAAGCGCGCAGAACCATGCAGGCACACGCCCAAGACGTCGCGCAAGGACACGCCAACGTGTCGACGCCTGCGAATAATATCCGAACGCGCATGATGGATTGGTCAGCATGAATGCGACCGGCCCCAGAGCTTCGATGCGCGACGCCTTTGACGTGATCGTCGTCGGTGCCGGCGCCGGCGGCATGACGGCCGCGGCGGTTGCGGCGGCAAGTGGCTTGTCCGTTCTCGTGATCGAGAAGACCGAGTTTGTCGGCGGGACGACCGCATGGTCCGGCGGCATGGTGTGGATTCCCGCCAATCACAAGATGAAGCCGGCCGGAATGGCCGACAGTCTGTTGCAAGCGACCGAGTATCTCAGCCGCACCGTCCCCGAGGCTGACAATGCCGAACTGCGCGACATATTTCTGAAGCGCGGAGCGGAGGCGATCGATTTTCTCGAAGCCAATTCGCAGGTGCGCCTGCAACCGGTGAAGGTCTATCCGGACTATTATCCGGAGCTGCCGGGTTCGACCGCCGGCGGTCGCGTGCTGGAGCCACAGTCGTTTGACGGTCGAGAACTCGGCGAGCATTTCGTGCGGCTTCGTCCGCCGCTGCCTGAATTCACCTTGTTCGGCGGCATGATGGTGAACCGGCTCGACATCCCGCATCTGCGCAAGGCCGGACGCTCCGTCCGCTCGACGCTGCGCGCGATGCGCTTGATCGGCGAATATGCCTTGCAACGCCTGCGGTCGCCGCGCGGAACCACGTTGCATCTCGGCAATGCGCTGGCGGCGCGGCTCTATGCGTCGCTGCTATCGCGAAATGTCGAGATCATGTTCGGCACCGCGATCGACCGCCTCATCGTCGAGAATGACCGTGTCGCCGGCGTGCGCATCGGCGCCGGAGACGACGCGCGATCGGTCTTCGCACGCGAAGGGGTTGTGCTGGCGACCGGCGGCTTTTCCCACGATGGCGAATTGCGGCGACAGTTCTTCCCGGCCGCGGCGGGGCTGGTCTCGGCGACATCGGCCGCCGGCACAGGCGATGGCCTGCGGCTCGCGACGCAGGACGGCGCCAGGCTCGCGACCAACGTCGCCGATCCCGCCTATTGGGTGCCGGGCTCCCTGTTCAAGCGCGACGACGGCAGTCTGGGTGTATTTCCGCACACCGTCACCGACCGGGCCAAGCCCGGCGTGATCGCCGTGAACGCGACCGGCCGGCGCTTCGTCAATGAGGCTTTATCCTATCATGAATTCGTCCGCGCCATGCTGCGCGACGGCAATCGATCCGCCGAGCGGCCGTTTCACCTGATCTGCGATCGCCGTTTTCTCTGGACCTACGGCCTGGGCCGAATCCAGCCATTTACCAGGCGTTTGCGTCGTTACATTCAAAGTGGCGAACTGATCGAAGCCAGGACCATCGGTGCGCTGGCCGACGCCATCGGCGTCGAACGCTCGGCGCTGACGGCAACCGTCGATGACTACAATGACCACGCGCGTGCCGGCATCGACCCGAAATTCGGCCGCGGTTCGACCATCTACCAGCGTCATCTCGGCGATGCCGGACATGCGCCCAATCCCTGCATCGCACCGATCGAGCGCGCACCGTTCTACGCGTTGCGCATCGTTCCGGCGGATCTGGGCACGGCGATCGGCCTTGCGACCGATGGCTGCGCCCGTGTTCTGCGCCAGGATGGTTCGCCGATCGCCGGCCTCTATGCCTGCGGCAACGACATGGGATCGATCATGAATGGAAACTATCCGGGGCCCGGCATCACGCTCGGGCCGGCACTTGTCTTCGGTTACATCGCCGGCCGACATCTTGCCGACCAGCGATCCCAGATCACCGTCGGACATCAGGAGCAGCGATGACCAGCATCCATGCGGGCTTCGGCGTCAACACCTATTCCTACACGTTCAGCGGCAGCGCGCTGGAGACGGTCACGCGGCTGGCCGACCAGGGTTATGGCGGTGTTGAATTGATGTTCTTTCCGGGACATCTGTGGCCGGCCGATCTGTCGGCGTCGGAGCTGAAGCGGCTGCGTAATCTCTGCGAACAGCGTCTGCGGCTTGTCGCCGTGAACATGCCGAACATCGACATGAATGTCGCCGCCGCCGTGGAGGACATGCGCAGCCTTACGCTTGATCTGCTTGTCCAGTTCGTCCGCTGCGCCGGCGAATTGGGGGCAGGCGGGATCATCATCGGTCCGGGCAAGCCGAATCCGCTGTTTCCGATGCCGCGCGACCGCATGATCGGACATTTTTATCGCGCGCTCGACATTCTGGCGCCGTTGGCGCGCGAAGTCGGCACGCGACTCCTGATCGAGAACATGCCGTTCGCATTTCTGCCCGATGCCGATGCTCTCATGGCCATCGTCGATGGCTATGGCGATGCCAGTATTCGCGTGATCTATGATGTGGCGAATGCGCATTTCATCGGAGAGGCGCCGGCGGATGGATTGCGGCGCGTCCGCAACCGCCTCAGCCTCGTCCATTTCTCCGACACGACGCGGCAGGTCTACAAACACGACCCGGTCGGCTGCGGCGACGTCCCGCTTGCCGGGCTTGCCGAGGTCATGACCGAGGTGGGATATCGCGACCTTCCGATGCTGGAAGTGATTTCGCATTCGCCGGACGCCGACATCGCCGAGAGCTGCCGGCGGCTCACCGAGGCCGGATTGGGCCAGACCGCGGCGCGCAAATGATGCGGTATCGCAAAAAGACAACTCACAATCTGAAATAACCTTGCGGCAGAAGTCACCCGGTGTTAAGCGACGAAGACAACGGAAGGCTGTATCGGGAGGGCACATGAGGAACGACGCGGTCTCTCCAGGCCACCACCTGCCCATCATCCCGATGTTGATCGGGGGCGAGTGGCGATCGCCGCTTGAAACCTATGATGTGCTGGATCCGTATCGTCACGTCGCGGTGTCAAAAGCACCACGCTCGACGCTTGCCGATCTCGACGCCGCGCTGAC